>CAIXAA010000945.1 GCA_903917305.1 uncultured Myxococcales bacterium
AGCAGCCCCATCGCCGCCGTGACGTCCTGCGCCGCGCGCGGCGAACGCCCGAGCGCCGCCTGCACCTGGGTCAGCAGGAAATTCGCCAGCGTTAGCGCGCGGTTGGCATCCGGCAGCGGTCCCAGCACGGCCTCGAACGCGGCCAACCGCTGCGGATCCTCGGTCAGCGCCGCCGCCAGCGCCGGCGGCAGCCCGAGGTCGCGTTGCAGTCGCTGGCGTTGCGCCGCCGGCAGCTCCGGCAGTTGGGTGCGCAGCTCGTCGACCTGCGCCCGCGAGACCAGCAGCGGCAGCAAGTCCGGATCGGGAAAGTATCGGTAATCGTGCGCTTCTTCCTTGGAGCGCATCGCCTCCGTGCGCCCCAGATCCGCATTCCACAGCCGCGTCTGCTGCACCACGCGGTCGCCTGCCTCGATCAAGGCCACCTGCCGCTCGACCTCGTAGGCGATGGCGTCGCGCACGCCGCGAAAGGAGTTGATGTTCTTGATTTCACACCGGGTTCCCAGCGTCTCCTGGCCGAGCGGCCGCACCGAGACGTTGGCGTCGCAGCGCAGCGACCCCTCCTCCATGTTGCCGTCGCAGACACCGAGGCACACGAGAATCGCCCGCAATTCGCGCAGGTACGCCGCGGCTTCCTCGGGCGTGCGCAGGTCCGGCTCCCCGACGATCTCGATGAGCGGCACGCCCGCGCGGTTCAGGTCGATGCGCGTCACCGCCGCCGCCGTCTCGCCGTGGATCGACTTGCCCGCGTCTTCTTCCAGGTGAATCCGCAAGATCCGCGCGTGGCGCGGCCCATCCGCCGTCTCGATGTCGAGGTGGCCGTGCTGGCACACCGGCTCCGCGGCCTGGCTGATCTGGTAGCCCTTGGGCAGGTCCGGGTAGAAGTAATTCTTCCTGGCAAACACGGACTTCTCGGCGATCTGGCAGCCCGTCGCCAGGCCCGCCAGCACCGCCATGCGCACGGCTTCGGCGTTCAGCACCGGCAGCGCGCCGGGCAGGCCGAGGCAGACCGGGCAGACGTGCGCGTTGGGCTCCGCGCCAAAAGCAGCGGAACAACTGCAGAAAATCTTGGAGGCGGTGCGCAGCTGCGCGTGCACCTCCAGGCCGATGACGGCTTGCCAGGCGGTCGTCATGGCGCGTCTCCCAAGGTCGGCCGCAGCAAATCCGTCCCGGAAGCACGGGTATACGCATCGCCGATGCGCAGCAGCGTCGCCTCGTCCATGGGCCGGCCCAGCAGCTGCAGGCCGATGGGCAGCCCGCTCGGATGCAGCGGCAGCGGCACCGCGAGACCCGGCAGCCCGGCGAGGTTGGCGCTCAGCGTGAAGACGTCCATCAGGTACATCTCCAGCGGATTTCCGGACTTGCCGCCGATCGGCCAGGCGGGGACGGGCGAAGTCGGGCCCAGCAGCGCATCGCAGGTCCGCAGCGCCGCGAGCAGCTCGTCGTGGATCAGGCGCCGCACCTGGCAGGCCTTCTTGTAGTAGGCGTCATGGTAGCCCGCGGAAAGTGCGAAGGTTCCCAAGAGGATACGGCGCTTGACCTCGGCGCCGAAGCCTTCGCCGCGGCTGCTCGCGTAGAGGTCGTCGATGCCATCGCCGGAGCGCAGCGCGGCGCGGTGGCCAAAGCGCACGCCGTCGTAGCGCGCCAGGTTGGCGGACGCCTCCGCAGTCGCGATGAGGTAGTAGGTGGCGATGCACAAGCGCGTGTGCGGCAAGGAGACTTCGACGATCTCGGCGCCAAGCTCGCGCAAGACTTGGATCGCGCCCTGCACGGCCGCCCGCACCGCCGGATCCAGCCCTTGCGCGTCCTGCAGGTACTCGCGCGGCACGCCGAGGCGCAGACCGCGCACCTCGCCGGTCAGCGCTGCCTCCAGGTCGGGCATGGGCGCATGGGAACAGGTCGAATCGCGCGGGTCCGCACCACCGATGACCTGCAGCAGCCGCGCCGCGTCGCGCACCGTCCGCGTCAGCGGGCCGATCTGGTCGAGCGACGAGGCGTAGGCGACGGCACCGTAGCGCGAGACGCGTCCATAACCAGGCTTCAAGCCGACGATTCCGCACAGGGCGGCGGGCTGACGGATGGAGCCGCCGGTGTCCGTTCCGAGCGCGCCGGGCACGAGGCCTGCCGCCACCGCCGCCGCGGAGCCGCCGGAGCTGCCGCCAGGAACCCGCCCGAGATCCCAAGGGTTGCGCACCGGCCCAAACGCCGAGCTCTCGCTCGACGACCCCATGGCGAACTCGTCGAGGTTCGTCTTGCCGAGGAGCACCGCCCCCGCGGCCTTCAAGCGCGCGGTGACCGTGGCGTCGAAAGGTGGCTGATAACCCTGCAGAATCCGCGAGCCGGCCGTCATCGGCATGCCCGTCGCGGCGATGTTGTCCTTGAGGGAGATCGGCACGCCGGCCAAGGGTCCCAGCGCGCGCCCCGCCGCACGGTCGCGGTCGATCTGCCGCGCCGTGGCCAGCGCGCCGTCGGCATCGACGTGCAAGTGGCTGTTCAGCTTGCCATCCAGCGCGGCGACGCGCGCCAGCGCCGCCTCGGTCACCGCCACCGAAGACACGTCGCCTGCGGCGATCGCCGCCGCGCACTCCGTCACCGTGCGATCGCTGGCCGTCATGTGCCCTGCCCGAGGACGCGCGGCACTGCAAAGCTGCCCGCCTCCATCGCCGGCGCGTTGCCGCGGATGTCCTCAGGCGTCAGGCCTGGTTGCACGACATCGGCCCGCAGCGGCGTGCCGTGCTGCGCCGCGTGGATCATCGGTTCGACGTTCGCGGTGTCGACGGTCTGCAACTCCTCGACATAACCAAGGATCGCGCTGAGATCGCGCACCAGGCCCGCCGTCTCGTCCGCGCCCACCTGCAGGCGCGCCAGCCGTGCCATGTGCGCGACCATGGCCGCGTCAGCCCGCGTGCTCACGCCGCGCCTCCAGTTGCAAGCGCCTGTTCTGCCGCGGCAATCGCCTGCTCGATCGCTGCCTGGATGCGATCCCGCCCCGCCTCGCTCTGCGCCTCGCAGCGCAGCACCAGGATCGGCCCGGTGTTCGACGCGCGCACCAGGCCCCAACCGTCGGCGAAGATCACGCGTGCGCCGTCGATGTCAATGACCTTGTTGGTCTTCTGGAATTGCGCCGTCACCCGTGCCACCACCGCGAACTTGATGTCGTCCGGGCAATGGATGCGCAGCTCCGCCGTCGCGAAGCTCTGCGGCAGATCGGCCAGGAGCGACGACAGCGGCGCCTGCGTGCGGCTGAGGATCTCGAGCAGCCGGCAGGTCGTGTACGTCGCGTCGTCGTAGCCGAAGTAGCGGTGCTTGTAGAAGATGTGGCCGCTCATCTCGCCGCCGAGCTCCGCCTTCTCCTGCTTCATGCGGTCTTTGATGAGGCTGTGCCCGACCTTGGACATCACCGCGCGGCCGCCGTGCGCCTCGATGTCGTCAAAGAGCGTCTGGCTGCACTTCACTTCGCCGACGATGGCCGCGCCCGGCACCGCCTGCAGCACCGCGCGCGACAGCAGCACCATCAGGCGATCGCCCCAGAGGATGCCGCCTTGCTCGTCGATGACGCCGATGCGGTCGCCGTCGCCGTCGTACGCGATGCCGAGGTCAGCCTTGTGCAGTGCGACAGCCTTCTGCAAATCCACGAGGTTGGCGGCGACGGTCGGATCCGGGTGGTGGTTGGGGAAGCGGCCGTCCATGTCGCAGAACAGCTCCTCGACCTGGCAGCCCAAACGCCGCAGAAGTCCAGGAGAAACCGGCCCGGTCGGCCCATTGCCCGCGTCCACCACGAGGTGCAGCTTGCGCGGCCCGAGCTCGATGTGTTGCGCGATCCAGTCGGTGTACGGCGTGTGGATGTCGTGCGGCGTCACGCTGCCGGAACCTGCCAAGAAATCATTGGCTTGGATGAGGTGCATGATCTGCTGGATGTCCTCGCCGTGCAAGCTCGCCTTGTCCAGCGTGACCTTGAAGCCGTTGTCGCCCGCGGGGTTGTGGCTGCCGGTGACCATGACGCCGCCGCCGACCTCCAGGTTGAACGCGGCGAAGTAGAGCATGGGCGTGGCCACGACGCCGACATCGATGACGGAAACGCCGCTCTGGCACAGACCTGCGACCAGCGCATCGCGCAGGTACGGGCTCGACAGGCGCGCATCGCGGCCGACGGCGAGCACCGGCTTGTGCCCGCGCCGCTGCGTCATCGTGCCGATCGCCCGGCCAAGCTGCACGACGAGGGCCGCCGGCAGGTCGCGCTGCGCGTCGCCGCGGATGTCATAGGCACGGAAGATGTTTGGATTCACAGATATTCCTCTTGGGTTTCGATAGGCTACAGCAAGTCGTCGCGGCCGGCCGCCTGCAGGCGCGCCACCACTTCGCGCACATCCTGGGAGCGATCGAGCGGCAGCACCAGCGTCGCCTTTTCCGTCGCCACCACGGCCAGCTCGCGCAGACCCACCGCGGCGAGCTGCGGCCCCTGGCTGATGAGCACGCAGTCCTCGCAGTCGAGCGCGAGCACATCGCCGGCCACGAAATTCGGTGCACTTTCAGGCTTCAAGCCCAGCACGCTCTGCCAGGTGCCGACATCCGACCAGCCGGCGTCGAGCCGCACCACGCGCAGGTCGCGCTCGTGCTCCATCACGCCGTAATCGATGCTGACCGAGGGGCAGTGCGGAAACGCCGCCCACAGCGTCGCGGCGAAGTCGTCGCGATCATAACGCAAACCGCCATCGCGCAGCGGCGCCAGCGCGCCCAGGATCACCGGCACGTGCGCGCCGATCGCCCGCAGCGCCACGTCCGCGCGCAGCACGAACACGCCGGCATTCCACAGGTGCTGGCCGCCTTGCAGGTAGCCCAGCGCGGCCTTGAGATCCGGCTTTTCCACAAAGCGCTTCACGGCATGCACGCCATTGGCCGCCTTGTCGCCCAGCTCGATGTAGCCGTAGCCCGTCTCCGGCTGCGTCGGCGTCACGCCCAGCGTCACGATGCGGCCGGTGTCCGCCTCCGCCGCCGCCAGCGTCAGCGCCCGACGAAAGCCTTCGGCATCCGCGACGTAGTGGTCGGCCGGCAGCAGCACCAGGATCGCGTCCGGATCCATCTGTTCGGCGACGATCGCGGCAATCGCCATGCAGGGCGCAGTGTTGCGCGGTGCGGGCTCGCCGATGATCTGGCCCGCGCCCAGCTCTGGCAGGTCGGTCTGCACCGCGTCGCGCAGGCGTTCCGCCGTGATGACCAGACGGCGCTCAGGCGGACAAAGCGGCGCCACGCGATCGATCGTCGTGCGCAGCAGCGTCTTTTCGCCAAAAAACTTAAGGAGTTGCTTGGGCGTGTCGCGCCGCGACAAGGGCCAGAAGCGCGTGCCGCTGCCCCCCGCCATCACGGCACAGACAAGCCGCTCGTGCGGCGCGGTGGGGGCTACCAGCAAGGTCGGCATCGGCAAGGCTCACGCGGTGGCGGTCAAAATACGAATGTTGTCGGCAATTTGCAGCGGGCAGTCGGTCAGCCGCCGCACTTCTTCGACGGTCGTGTCGCTGGCGATCTCGCGCAGCACCAGGCCGTCGTCGGTCACGTCGATGACCGCAAGTTCGGAGACGATCTTGTGCACCACGCGCTGGCCGGTGAGCGGCAGCGTGCAAGCCTTCAGAATCTTGGGCTCGCCGCCCTTCTCCGCGTGGGTCATCATGACCACGACGCGCCGCGCGCCGGCCACCAGATCCATGGCGCCGCCCATGCCCTTGACCATCTTGCCGGGGACCATCCAGTTCGCCAGGTCGCCGTGCTCCGACACCTGCATCGCGCCGAGGATGGTCAGGTCGACGTGCCCGCCGCGGATCATCGCGAACGATTCCGCGGAGCTGAAGTAGCTCGACCCGGGAATCTCGGTGATGGTCTGCTTGCCGGCGTTGATGAGGTCCGGATCCTCGTCGCCTTCATACGGAAACGGCCCGATGCCGAGCATCCCGTTTTCACTCTGCAAAATCACGTCCATCCCCGGCGGGATGAAGTTCGCCACCAGCGTCGGCATGCCGATGCCCAGGTTGACGTAGTAGCCATCCTGCAGCTCTTCCGCGACGCGCGCGGCCATTTCATTGCGCGACAAAGGCATGGCGCTCTCCTTGGGATCGCTCGCGCCGCACCCGCGCGCGGCAGCCCGGAATCATTTTGGAATCGCGGCGCCTGGCGCAAGAGGCTGCGCAGCGCCGGCCTCATAGGCCAGCCAGGCCTGCACATCCCCGCCCAGGTTGCGACCGGTGAGGCTCTCTAGCGCGAAAACGGCCTGGTTGACAAGCGCAGGGTCGTCGCCGCGCAAAAGCGCAATCAGGTCCGGCACGACGGTGCGATCGCCGAACTCCGGGATGGCGCGCACGATGCGCAGCTTCTCGTCCGCGCTCGGCGCCGCCTTCAAGCGGTGCGCCAGCGCCGGCGCCGCACCTTGCGGCTTCATCTTCGCCAGCGCATTCAAGAGCCATTGCCGTTCATCGGCATCCAGGTCGTCGCGCACCACGGTCGCGATCAGCTTCTGACCGAGGTGCTGCAGGCCCATCGCCTGCGCCGCGCGACCCGCCTCGCCGCGCAGACCCGGCGTGTCGAGGGCGAACACCACCGCCGGCTCCGCCCAGGGCGTCGGCACCGCGGTCAGCAGGCGCAGCGCCGCGCGGCCGATGTCGCGAGAAGCCGAGTCGATGAGCAGGGTTGCCAGCACGACGGCGCGCTTGGACTTGAGCGAGGCCAGGGCGTCCAGGGCCTGCACCCGCGTCGGCACGTAGATGCGTGGCTTGGCGGCGAGGTCAAGCAGGTCCGGCTCGGCGCCGATATCACCAATCAGACCAAGCGCATACGCCGCGGCGGCCTGCAGGCGCGGCTGGTCGTCGGCCTTGAGCGCCTGGACCAGCGCCGGCACCGCTTCGCGCGCCTTGAGCAGCGCCAGCGCACCGGCGGCCAGGATGCAAGCCCGCGGATCCTTGTGCTGCATCGTCTCGAGCAACGGCCGCACGGCGCGCGCATCGCCCAGGCGCGCGGACGAGACGAGCAGGTCGACCTGCAGCGGATCGCCGCGCAGCGCTTCGGCCGCGGCCGCCACGGCGTCCTTCTCGTCGCGGGCGTCGAGCAGGCTCAGGGCCTGCGACGCGCGCACCTTGTGCACCGGCGAGGCCTTCGCATCGCGCAGGACGTCGGCCAAAGCCTTGATGGGCTCAGCCTTTTTGGCCTGGGCCGCCAGGAGCGCGGGGCACGCCGTGAAGTCGACCGACGGGCACTCCAGGATCTCGGCCACCGGATCGGCGCGCAGCGGTGCCGCGGTGCCCAGCCCCGCCAGCAGCGCGAGCACCGCCAGGAGCCGCGTCAAGTGCTTGGGATCGTCGCGCATCGGGTCCTCGCAGGCGGCATGAGCCAGGGCGAGAGCATGCCGCGCCTTGGGCCTTCTCGTCCACTGCTCAGAGTTTGTGAAACAACCTCCGAGCTTGTTGTCTCGCACCAGCGGCCGAGAGCTGCTTGAAGTGAATTCAAACAGTTTCAGCCGCTGCAAGTCCGCAGCCGCGGCCTTGGAGAGCCTGCGAATCAGACGATTCGCAGGCTCTCACGCCGTGCGGTTGCGCGTCACGAGGGCCACGCCGGCAAACACCAGCGTCGACGACAGCAGCACCTGCCAGCCGGGCAGCTGGTGCAGCAGCACGGCGGACGCCAGCGCCGTCACCAGCGGCTGGAAGTAGACGAATGACGCCACCGACGAGGCTGGCAAATGCTTGAGGGCAAAGGCATTGAGCGCGTACGGCAGGATCGAGGCGGCGATGACGATGTAGGCCAGGCCAGCCCAGATCGGCCAGGGCAGCGCGAGCCAGTCGACGGCGCGCAGCGACGGCAGCGCGTAGGGCAGGATGCCCGGCACCGAGAAGAGGAACACCCAGCCGATCACCGGCAGCGCGCCATGGCGGCCGAGCAGCGGCCGCGCCAGGACGAGATAAGCACTGTAGACCGCGCAGTTGGCGACGAGGAGCAGGTTGCCGTGCATGCGCTCGCGGCCGAGCTCCAGCCGGTCGGCGCCGATCAGGAACAGGGCGCCGGCCATGGCGACCGCGAGGCCGAGCAGGCGCGTTCGGCTGGCCTTCTCCTGCTTGAGCAGCACCGCGAACAGCACCGTGTACACGGGGATCAGCGTGCCGAGCACCGCGGAGTTGATGGGCGTCGAGCGCGCCAGGCCCTCGATGAACAAGGCCTGGTTGAGGACGACGCCGAGCAGGCTCAGGCCGGCGCACGCCAGGATCTCGCGGCCGGACAGGCGCGCGCGCCACGGGCGGGCCAGGAGGAACAGCAGCGGACCGGAAACGCCAATGCGCACGCCGACAAGCGCGGCGGCTGGCACGCGGGCCAGCACCATCGTGCCCACCACGGGCCACAAGCCGAACAGCAACTGCGTGGTGACGAGGGCGGCGATGGCGCGGCCGCGCGTGCGGTCTTCGGTCACAGGACTCCCAGCGGGATCAGGCGCGACGGCGACGCAGCACCAGCACGCCCAGCGCGAGCGCGCCAAGGCCCAGCCAGGCGCCCGTGCCGCCGGACGAACGACCATTCGTGCTGCAACCACCAGAAATTGCAGTGCCATTCTTGTTGGCAGCCACCGCCGGCGCGCCGCCAATCTTGTCCGGGTTCCAGGTGATCTTGGGCAGCGACTTGACGAAGTCGGCCGTCAGGCTGGGCGTGCCGAGCTGGGCGTTGTTCAGCTCCGCGTCGACCTTGTCCGCCTCCATCGGGTCGATGATGATCGGCGCGCCGCTCTCGTCCAGCACCTCGACCTGCTTGGCCGGCTGCCCGCCCGCGGCGACGATGGGCCCCTTGCGGCCGCTGGTGTTGGCGCCGTAGTAGCCGTAACCATTGCAGACGCCCGGGCTGTCCGCCTTGGGCACCGGCAGCGTGAGCGTGCTGCCGTCCTCGAACACCAGCTTGGCCTGCGTCGCCAGCTTGCTGCCCGCCTCGCAGATCGGCGTGGCTTGCGCCGTGTGCTGGCGCGGCACGTCCGGCAGATCGGGATTGACGCCGAAGATCGGGTCCTTGCCCATCTCCTCGGGCGACACGAGCGTAAAGAGGCGCGTCAGATAGGGAATGTTGTCAAAGGAGGTCTGGACGGCCTGCAAGGGCGCGACGACGCCGGCCTGCAGCGCCTTGGCAAACCCCTTGGCATCAAAGGTCTGTTTCGCGACGGCCGCCTGGATCGCCGTGCAGGGATCGCCGCAGCTGCCGGCGCACTGCGACTGCACGCAGCCGTAGAACGTCTGGTCGGTCTCTGCCTGGAACTCCGCGGGCTTGGGAATGAACTTGCGGATCAGCGCCTGCAGCTGGCTCGTGCGCGGCAGCCCCTGGTTGAGCATCTCCTGCAGGAACTTGCCCGGCTCCGGGATGTCGGCGAGCTTGCCGGTATCCCAAGTCGCATAGGCCAGTTGGCCCTTGAGCAGCGACGACGGCCCGGCGTACTCGGTCAGGAACGCGTGGCCCGATGCCTGGTCCACCGCTTGCGACGCCACCGTGTAGTAGTTGCCGCCGCCGGAGAACCAGTCGATCGTCTTGGGATTGATCTCCACATGCAAGTAATTCTTCGGGATCGCCCGGTGCTGCGCCAGGGACCAGATGATGATCGGCATGTCCGGATTCGCCGCGAGCGCCGTCAGGCGGATCGGCAGGCACGGACCCGTCTCTTGCAGCGTCAGGACGATCGGCTGCAAGTCGCCGTCGGTCTTGTCCTTTTGCAGCTTCAACGCCAGGAACACGAACTGCTTCTTGGCGTAGACGTCGAGCAGGCCCGCGGTGGCCGGCGGCTGATCATAGCCGTTGTCGCTCAGCCACTTCTGCACTGCCGCGCCGCTGTCGCCCTGCAGGACGACGGTGTCGTACGGGCCGACGGCTTCCTGGGCGAGGATGGTGACGCCGTTGCTGCCCTTGGTCTGCGTCGTGCCGTCGCCTTCGCCGGCGGAGGCCATCGGGTACATGCACTGGTTGAAGTAGCAGTTCTCGCTGTTGTTGGTCTGCAGGTAGAACTGCGGCGAGGTCGCGTTCTCCAGCGCCGAGAAGATCGAATCCGAGCCGATGCCCAGCGTCGGCTGCTTGGCGAGCGGCAGCACCCAGGAGAACTTGGTCGACGGCCCCTGGTAGGCGATCTGGATGTGCACCGTGATCTTGGCGCCTTCCTGGACGTAGAGCACGCGCTCCGCCGCCTGGACGACCGGGTTCTGGAAGTTGCAGAAGAAGCCGCCGCAGGCCTGGGCTTGACGGGGCGTCAGGCCGAGGACGAGCGCGGCGCACAGGGTGGCCAGCAGAAAAGTGTGTCGCATCGCAGGGCTCCTGGTCCGCAAAGGACCGGCGTCGCGCCAGGACGCGCCGAGGAAGCGACGCGCGCAGGTTGGCAGAACGACTGGGTTGTACAGAGGGCCGGTGGGCTGCCGGCGCAGGAGCCTGGACGTGTGCCAGGATAGTGGCGGCCGGGGGCGCGGTCAAGGTGGCGTGTCGGCTCAGGGTTTTTTGAGGAGAATCAGCGGATTGCCGCGGGCGATGTCGCCCTGGCCCTGCGTGAACGTGGCCTGTGGGTTGCCGGCCAGCCAGAACATGACGTTGTCGGCGCCGAACCCCTGGCACTCGGTGCCCTGCAAGATCCCGTCTTTGTTGGTGTCTTGCGCCAGCTTGCACTGCGGCGTGTCCGTGATGGGGTCGAACGTCTTGCCGTCGCTCTCCGTCGGGTGCCACAGGCCGAGGAAGTGACCGATTTCGTGGGCGATCGTCCGGCCGATCAGCAGCGGATCCTGGCCGAGCGGCGTCAGCGCGATCGCGATGCCGGCACGTGGAACACCATGAAAGAACGCAGGACCTGGGATGCTGCCGGAGACGCCACCGACCACGCCCTTGCCTTCGACGCCGCCGCCGAGGATCTGGTCGACGAAGAACAGGTCGATGGAGGCGCCGCCGCCGGACGCCTCGGCGACCATGAGGTCGAGATCGCTGGAACCCGTTGTGGTCACATCGGAAGGCAAGGTGAGGATGCTGTGGCCGGGCGGGAGGTCGTGCACTTCGGCGACGAGCACGTGGATGCCGATCGCCTCGTAGAGCTTGGTGATCTCCTCGAGCGCGCCGGCGATGCGCGCGTCGGCCAGGACGCCCGCCGCCGTGACGCCGCCGCCGCCGGAGCAGAACAGGCGCAGCCGCAGCCAGCCCTCCGGCGGCAGCTTGCCGTCGAGCGTGGTCTTGATGAAGACGAGCGTCTCGGGCGCGCTGCCGGTCCAGGGCCCCGGCGCGAACAGCGAGGATTTCAAGAGCCATTCGAAGCCGCAGCTGACGATGTGCCAGGTGCCGGCGAGCAGGCTGACGTCGCTGGAGCTGGGCAGCAGGGCGCTGCCGATGGCGGGCGCGGCGCCGACGCGGTTCTTGCACGGGATGCACAGCGCGCTGCAGGAGCCTTTGCCGTACGGCACGCTGTCGGGGCCGATGGCGGTGGCGAGGGAGAAGAAGCCGGGATCCTTGCCCAGGACGACAAACAGCAGGCTGATCGCGCCCTTGGGGACGGTGAGGAGGAGGTCGGGGCTCTTGGCGAAGCCGCTCGCGGCCTCGAACGGCGCGGTCGAGAGCACCTGCGCGGTGACGCCGGGTGGCAGATCGCCTGGAACTGTAGGGGGTTGTGGGAGATCGACCGCGTCCGCGGCGTCCTTGGCCGGTGCGACGTCGAACGCGTCGGCCGCGGCGTCAACGGCGGCCGCCACATCGATGGCGGCGTCCCCCGCGGCGCCATCCTGGGCAACATCTGCTTTGGCTGCGGCAGGTTGGCCGGGTGCGGCCGGCGAGGCGCAGGCGACGAGGCACGCGACGACGAGGAACCAGCGCGCAAGACTCATGTCAGTCGTCTCCCTCGATGGGCGGCAGATCGATGGCCTCGCCGCCGGGGGGAAGGCTCAGCAATTCACGGGCATAGCGCTGCTCGGCGGGCGAGCCGGCGTGGTACATCTGCAACAGCGCATCGACCTGGGCTTCGCGCGCCAAGGCGGTGTGGCCGGGACCATCCAGGCACGCCGGGCGGTCATTGGCCGGGCAGGCGATGCGCAGGTGGAAGTGGTCGGCATGCGGACTGGAATCGCGCGGTTGCACGAGGGTGCGCTGGGCGCGCAGGCGCAGCGACTCGGGCTCGCCCTGGCGCAGCGCGTAGTCGAGCAGGCGGTTGCGCAGCGGCACCGAGACGAAGATCCACTGCACGACCACGACCGGATCGCTGAGCCAGTGGCGCACGAGGGCCCAATTGCGCGCGGTGTCGAACTCGAGGCGGCCGGCTTCGGTGGCGGGCGAATCGGCGATGCCAAGATCGCCGAAGTGGACGAGCGAGCCGGTCGGCACCTCGACGCCGCTGCGATCTGTCGCGAAGAACGCTACATCGGCGTCGCGGCCCGAGTTGTGGCTGACACTGGGCGGGATGTCGCCGCCTGCCTGGCTGGAGAGGTTGCCGACGCGCAGGACCGAGCCGGGGTACTGCGAGGCGACGGCGTCGGCGGAGCGCTGCAGCAGCGTGACCAACTCCGCAGTGCCAAAGTAGAAACCGCGTGTGCGGGTGAAGGGAAGGATGCGCAGGCTGGGAGTGTCGGACAGGGGTGTCGAGCCCTGCAGGTGGCCGTTCTGCGCGGTGCCGACGCTGTGGCTGGCGCCGGCGGGGGCTTCGCGGCCGAAGCGCGCAACGAGCGGATCGAGATCGGGCAGGACGGGCAGATCGGCCTCGGCGGGTGGCGTCTGCAGGCCGAACGACCGCGGCGTGGGCCGGGCGGCGACCCAGCTCAGCAGGGCTGGAGCAACGGCGATGTGGGCGGAGGGAGAGGCCGGCGCCGCTGCGGCCGGGCGTGGCGCGGCCGGCGAGCGACATGCCGCGACGGCAACGGCAGCCGCCAGCCAGGTGGCCAGGGAGAGCGGGCGCGTGTGAAGAGGCCGGAAGGGCAAGGGATCACCCGGCGCCGGGAGGGCGCGCAAGGGAAGGTAACCCGGCGCGGTGGCGGTGTACATCCGCGAGGGCGGCGACGTGTGGAAAGAGCAGGGCGGAGGCTTGCGCGGGCGGGCGGACGGTTCTAGAATGCCGCGCTCGCGGGCCTGGCGTGGCGCAGGACCGCAGCGGGGCGCGAGCCCAGCGCCAACATAGCTCAGTTGGTAGAGCAGCTGATTCGTAATCAGCAGGTCCGGGGTTCAAGTCCCCGTGTTGGCTCCAAAAATCATAGACTTACAGCGCAGACGGCGGCTAGAATCGGGTGGGGGACCCACTGGGGGACCCACGGTTTCGGCGCCGATCACGGCCTTTTCAGCCGCTGCCGATCTGCCTCCTCCCGCTGGC
>CAIXAA010000946.1 GCA_903917305.1 uncultured Myxococcales bacterium
CCGCCGGCGTTGACGGCCGTGGTGGCGACGCCGCAATTCCATGTGTCGACGGACGAATCGCGCGCGCGCCTGCCGGCGTCCGTGTCGCGCGCGGACGCCGTCTTCAACCTGTCGCGCTGTGGGCTGCTGGTCGGCGCGCTGCAGGCTGGGCGCCTCGATCTGCTCGCGGTGGCGACCGAGGATCGCCTGCACCAGGACAGCCGCCTCGCGCGAATCCCCGGTGGTGTCACGGCGTTGCAGGCGGCGCGGCAGGCCGGTGCGGTGGCGTGCGCGCTCAGCGGGTCGGGGCCGACGGTGCTGGCGCTGCTGGATCGGCGCGCCGGCTGCGAGGCGGCGGTGCTTGCCGCGATCGAGCAGGCGTTCGCGCTGGCGGGTGTCGGCGTGGTGGCGCGGGCGATCGAGCCGACGTGCGTCGGGGCGATCGCCTGGCAGGCGGAGTAGCCGCGTGTCCGGCTCCGGCTCCGGCTCCGGTTCCGGGTCTGGCCCCCGAACCTCAACCCGCGTCGGCACCGCGACACCCTTTGCGCTTCGCCGCAACCTTCGCCACAATCCGCCGCCGCCGGGGTGCAAGCCCCTGAAACGGAGCCCTCATGTGCGGTGTCATCGGCCTTGTCTGTGAACGTCCCCGCGCCGATCTCGGTCGCATGGGCGCGGAACTCTTGCGGACCCTCGAATACCGCGGCTACGACGCCACCGGCGCCACCTGCCAGGGCGAAGGCGAGACCGTCACGCTCGCCAAGGGCGTCGGCGCGCCGTCCGTCCTCGTGCACAGCCTCGGCATCGTCGACATGAGCGGCCAGATCCTCACCGGTCAGGTGCGCTGGGCGACGTTCGGCGCCGTCACGGAAGCGAATTCGCAACCGCATGTCGTCGGCTGCAAGATCGCCTTGTACGGCGCGCACAACGGCAACGTCACGAATTGCGATGCCTTGAAGGCGTGGCTCACCGGCGAAGGCCACCGCGTCCTGTCCGACAACGACGGCGAGATGGTCGTGCACACCATCGAGCACGAATTCGCCTTGGAGATCACGGCTGCTGGCACGCCGCGCGACGCCAGCGCCCGCAAGGCGTGCATGCGCCGCGCCATCGTCAAGGCCGCGACGCGCCTCGAAGGCAGCTTCGCCGCGGTCGTCGTCGACCCGGTCAGCCGCTGCGCGTGGTCGATCAAGGCCGGCTCCAGCCTCTACTTCGGCATCGGCAAGGACGACATCGGCGGCCGCTTCTCCCTGGCGTCGTCCGACCTGTCGAGCGTCCTCAAGTTCACGCGCGTCGTCATCCCCATGATTGAAGGCGAGTTTGCCCAGTTCGATGCCGACGGCTACCAGCTCTACAGCCTGCGCGATCACTCCGTCGCCTCGCCGTCCGGTCCGATCCTCGCCCGCGCCGGCAGCGCCATCGAGCGCGCGCCCGTGCGCAGCCGCCTGCGCGCGAAGGACACCGCGCTCCTGCCCGGCTTCGGCACCTTCATGGAGCAGGAAATCAGCGCGCAGGAAGACACTTGCCGCAGCGTCATCCGCCTCTTTCTCGGCGGCAGCCAGGCGGCGCAGGTGCTTGGACCTTTCCTCGACGCGCTGCCGCAGGACGCCATGGCGCGCATCCGTGCCGGCATCGAGATCGTGCGCGACGAGTACGCCGATGAGCGGATTCGTGAGACGTTCCAGGCGCTTGTCGACAGCCCGGAGATGCAGTCCCTGCTGGCCTCGGTGCCGGCGGATCGGCGCGCGGAGGGCTTGCGGCACTCGGCGGAGCAACTGGCGGATCGGCTCGTGTCGTCGGAGGCCGGCCTGCTGGCCGACGTGCTCGGCATGGCGCGCAATCCCAATGACATCATGGCGGTGCGCCTGTGCGATGCCCTCCTGGAACGCGAGGAGGTGCGCGAGTTTCACGATGCCGTGGAGGAGTTTGCCGAACAGTGCATCAAGACCGAGTCGCGCGGCGGCCGGCTGCTGGTGGCGTGCTGCGGCAGCTCCTACAACGCGGCGCGGGCCGCGGCGATCTTCTTCAACGAAATGGCGCGCATGGACCTCGTGCCGCTGCTGCCCGGCGAGTTCCGCGAGCGTGTCTCGCAGACGCTGCGCGACGGCGACCTGGTCGTGTCGGTCAGCCAGAGCGGAGAAACCAAGGATCTCATTGACATCCTGAACGACGTGATCGCCAGCGGCAAGGACATCCGCCGCATCGCGCTGGTCAACAACGTGAACTCCACACTCGCGGAGGAGAAGAGCCACCTCGTGCTGCCGCTGCGCTGCGGGCCGGAGATCGCGGTGGCGGCGACCAAGAGTTTCATGAACCAGATGGCGGTGTTCTACTGCCTGGCGCTGCGCCTGGGGGAGCGGCGCCTGGCCCTGGCCCCCGCGACGCTGCCTGGTCGCGAGGCCTGGGCGCGCGAGCTGGGCGTGCGCCGCCAGAAGCTGCCGGAGCTGCCGGCGCTGATTCGCACGACCTTCGATTCGACGGCGGCGGCGGTGGACGAGGCGGCGCAGCTGCTCTACCTCCGTCCGAGCCTGCACCTGCTGGCCATCCGGCTGGCGGCGCTGGCCCGCGAAGGCGCGCTCAAGATCCGCGAGGTCGTTCTGAACCACGCGGAAGGCTTCGAAGGTTCGGAGTTCAAGCACGGTCCGAACACGATCCTCGGCTTCAACACGATCCTGGGGCCGCAGCAGGTCGCGGCGCTGCTGCGCGCGCTGGGGCAGGCGCAGGCGGAGCTGCTGCGCGGCGCTGCGGCGCGCGGGCTCGGGCAGGACAGCGCCCTGCGGCTCGTGCAAGCGGCGACGGATGCGGTGTTTGCCCCGGCGGCGCCGCCGTTCGCGTTGCAGCCGCAAGAGCAGGAGCTCTTTGACGCATGCGTGCGCCCGGCCGAGCTGATCGAGGGATTGCGCACGGATTACCCGCTGATCTACCTCACCGGGCCGGACGAGCGCGACGTGCACCTCGCGGTCTCGCAGATCCACACGCACAAGATCCGCGGCGCACTGACGGTGATGATTGCCGAGGAGAATCCGGAGCTGCGCCTCGCCGTCTCCAAGGCGCCGGTCGACAACCCGGAGTATCGCTGGGCCTACATTGTCCTGCCGCGCACGGACGACACGTTGATGGTGGCGTTCTCGGCGACGGTGGTGCTGCAGCGGCTGGCGCTGCAGATGAGCCTGCGCAAGGCGGCCTGGCTGGACCGCCTGGGCGTCAAGGATCACGGCGTGCACCCGGACGTGCCGAAGAACGTGAGCAAATCCATCACCGTGGATTGACGCCTGCGCGTCGCCCGGCACCCGATAAGATCACTGTGTGAAACGCCTCACGGCCCCCCACGACTTCGGTGCGTGAGGCGGCGCAGCCGTGCGCGTGAATTGGCCTTGCCGCTCGCGATCAGCGCGATCGCGGGCGATTGGGGCGCTGTGGATGCTCTTAGCGTACCGGCCGTCCGTTGAGAGCGAATCCCAACTCTAGCACCATGATCACAAGCGGCTTTTTCGTCATGTGAGACTTCTTGGTCTGGTGCCTCCAGATCTGGTCCGCTCCTTGCAAATCCCCTGCTCGCATCACTGCGGGCAGGTGCTCGCAGACGTGCGGTCCAATCAGGAGTGACGCCATGACTCGTAATTCAATCAAAGTGTTGCTCGCGGTCGGCGCCGTCGTCGCAGCCACCTTCGCCCTTGCGGCGGTGGCGACTGCGGGCGTCGTCAACTCGAAGCACGATTTCTCCAGCGGCGGTACCGGTGGCAACTGGGGCGCGACCAACCAAGCCCAGGTGTGCATCTTCTGCCATACGCCCCACAACGCCCAGGCCGGTCAGGAGCCGCTCTGGAACCGCGTGGCTTTGTCCAAGACTTTCAGCATCTACTCGTCGGACACCTTCGACGGCAAGAGCACCATCGGCCAGCCCGGCGGCAACTCCAAGCTGTGCTTGAGCTGCCATGACGGCTCGGTCGCCATCGACGCGTATGTCGCTGGCAATCCTAGCGCTTCGCCCAAGATGATGGCGATTGGCGATGTGTACTACCCCGGCAGCCCGTACGGCCAGGGCGGTCCGAACATCGGCGGCAACTACGCCGGCAACAACAACGTCAACGACTTGACCAACGACCACCCGGTCTCGTTCACGTACGACGACGCTTTGGCCAATGCGGACAAGCACTTGAAGCTCGCCTCGGCGCTGCCTGCCACGCTTCCGCTCTACGGCGGCAAGATGGAATGCGCGACCTGCCATGACGTGCACAACCAGAAGTCGATTGCCGGCACGAAGTTGCTGCGCGTCGCCAAGGACGGTTCGGCGCTCTGCCTGACCTGCCACCTGAAGTAGTCGCACGCCGGCGCGAGTCCCGCGCCGCACCGTACCCGAGCGCCAGAACCAAATGAACTCTGGCGCATTCTTGGAGGATCGCATGTGGAGTCAGAAGCTACTCTCCACCCTGGCCGCAGCCACGATGTTGGCGGCGGTGGGGTGTGACGGGCAGGCGGGCCATACGGCCACGCAGAAGCCCAGCGGCCAGCCCGCCGTTCAACAACTGGGCAATGTCGGCACATTCAGTGCTGTTTCGACCAAGGTGAGCTATCCGGCGCACATCGCCATCGCCGCCGACGGCACGGTGTTCACGGCCGACGTGGGCGCGAACCTGGTGTTCGGCGTCAAGGACGGCGTTCGCACGGTGGAGATCACCAACCTCGCCAAGCCCTTGGGCATCGCGGTGGCTGGCAACCTGCTGTACGTCGGCGTTCAAGGCCGCGGCACGGTGGAAGTGTATGACCTGACGGCCAAGAAGGCGGTGCAGGTGCTGAACGCCAAGTTCAAGATGCCCAACAGCATCGCAGTGGCGTCGGACGGCACGGTCTACGTGGCGGACAGCCTGGCGAACAATGTCCAGGTGTTCGACAAAGACGGCGCGCTGGTGACGGCGCTGAACGGCTTCAACTTCCCGGCGGCGGTCGCGGTCAATGACGCGAACGTGGTCGTGGGCGACCAGGGCAACCACCGCATCGTGGTGTTTGGCCGTGACAACAAGCTGATCCGCGCGTTCGGCCAGGCGGTCGACGAGAAGATCACGGCGGTGCAGGACTTCAAGGGTCGCTTCACGCGCATCCAGGACATCGCGCTCAAGGGCAGTGATGTTCTCGTGTTGGATTCGTATCACGCGCACGTCCAGCAGCTCGGCTTGGACGGCGTCTCGAAGGGCTTCATGGGTCGTGCAGGCCTGGGCCTCGCTCTGGGCATCGGGTTCGACAGTGCGGGCAACTTGCTCGCGAGCGATCCCCAGAACAAGCGGTTGGTTGCCATTCCGCAGGAGCTGAGGTGATCACCATGAAGATGACAA
>CAIXAA010000947.1 GCA_903917305.1 uncultured Myxococcales bacterium
AGTGGATGGCAGCCTGCGCGCCTACCGCGTCGGCCACCACCAGCACGTGCCGGAGATGACGCAGGGCCTGCAGCGCGCCAGCGGCCGCACCGCGCGGGTGACCTTCGTGCCGCACCTGGTGCCCATCGCGCGCGGCATCCTCGCCAGCGTCGTGCTGCAGAACCTGGGCGGCATCGGCCAGGATGCGCTGCTGGGCACCTACCGCAGCGCCTACGAGGACTGCGCATTCGTCCGCATCCTCGACCCGCGCGTGCGCCTGCCCGCCGTCAGCGACGTGGTCGGCCAGAACTTCTGCGATCTCGCACCCATCGTCGACGAGGCCGCCGGCACGATCGTCGTGGTCGGCGTGATCGACAACCTCGTGAAAGGCGCTGCCGGCCAGGCCGTGCAGATCATGAACCGTGTCTTGTCCTTGCCCGAATCGCGCGGCCTGCTTGCCGCGCCCCGCACGCTCGCGTCCCGCCAGCCCGGAGTCCTGCCATGTTGATGCCCATCCGCCCGTTGCCGCTCGCCCCCTCCCCCGTGCCGCTGCAAGCCGAAACTGGCGTGACCGCCGCGCTCGGTTTCCACGCCTCCGGCCTGCATTGCGGCGTGCGACGCAACCGTTCGGATCTCGCGCTGATCGTCAGCGATCGCCCGGCCTCCGCGGCTGCCGTGTTTACGACGAACCTCGTCAAGGCAGCGCCGGTGCTCGTGTCGCAGGCGCACCTGCTCGCCTCCGGCGGCATCGCGCGCGGCATCGTCATCAACGCCGGAAATGCGAATGCTTGCACGGGGGAGCACGGCATGCAGGCCGCGCGCGCCATGGCCGCAGAGACCGCGCGCCTGCTCGGCGTGCCGGACTGCGAGGTCCTGGTGTCGTCCACGGGCGTCATCGGCGAGAAGCTGCCCGTCGAGCGCATCCTGGCCGCCTTGCCACGCGCCGCCGGGAGCCTGTCGAGCGGCGGCGGGCTCGATGCAGCCAACGCGATCCTGACCACGGACACGTGCACCAAGCAGGCCGTGCGCACCGTCATCACCGCGCAGGGCTGCAGCTACACGATGGGTGGCGTGGCCAAGGGCTCCGGCATGATCCATCCGAACATGGCGACAACGCTAGGTTTTGTCACGACGGACGCCGCCATCGCGCCGGCCATGCTGCAGGCCAGCTTGCGGCGCGCCACGGAGCGCTCCTTCAACCGCATCACCGTCGATGGCGACACGTCCACCAACGACATGGTCGGCATCCTGGCCAACGGCGCTTCGGGCGCGGTCATCGATGACGCGGAACTGCCGGCTTTTGAAGCGGCCCTGACGGATCTGCTGACCGATCTGGCCCGGCAGGTGGCGCGCGACGGCGAGGGAGCGACGCGCCTCGTCACGATCGACGTCACCGGCGCCAAGTGCGAAGAGGACGCCGTGCAAGTCGCCAAGACGATCGCGACCTCCCCGCTGGTCAAGACCGCGATCTACGGCCGCGACGCCAACTGGGGCCGCATCATCGCCGCCGCCGGCCGCTCCGGCGTGCACGTCGTGGCGGAGCGCATGAGCATCACCGCCAACGGCTTGTCGCTCCTGCAACCCGGCTTGAACGCTTCGTTTTCCGAGGAGGAGGCGCTCAAGCGCCTCAGCCAGGACGAGGTCACGCTCACCATCGATCTAGGCCTCGGCGACTGCAGCGCGACCGTCTGGACCTGCGATCTGACCCCCGGCTACGTCACCATCAACGCGGCGTACCGCTCATGAGCCTTGCCATGATGATGGACAGCGTCCGCGACAAGCAGCGTCGGCAGCGCATGATTCTCGAGCTGGTGCGGCAGTTTGCCGTCGACAGCCAGGAGGCGATGGTCAGCGAGCTGGCCTCGCGCGGCTGCACGGTGTCGCAGGCGACGCTGTCGCGCGACCTGCGGGAGCTGCGCGTGCTGCGCGTGCCGACCGAGCACGGCTACCGCTACCTGCCCGCGGAGGATTCCGCTGTCGGAATGACGACTTTCGGCTTCAGCAGGCCGTCGCTGGCGACGATGGAGGTCGAGGAGGTCGTCGCCAACGAGGCGCTGATCGTGGTGCGCACCCTGCCCGCCCGCGCCCAAGGTGTCGGCGTGCACATCGACAGCTTGCGCCATCCGGATATCCTGGGCACCGTGGCCGGCGACGACACGGTGCTGGTCGTCCCGGTCCGGCAGAGCCGCACGGCGGCGCTGCGCGACCAGATCGCCGCGATGTTCGGCGTTTCGTGAACCACTTCTGGAGGAAATGTCATGCCTAAGGGTCAAGAGAAGGTCGACGTCAAGAACAAGCCGAAGCTCTCCACCAAGGAGAAGCAGAAAAAGAAGAAGGAAAAGCAGGCTGCCAAGCAGTCGAACTAGGAGTCTGTCGGCCACTTGTTGCGGGCCGTGCGTTCCCGGTGGCGTCTCGAGCGCCCAGCGCCGCGCATGGTCGCGCGGGGCCCCGTGGGGGGCTTTGCAACGATTGTGATCACGGCTCCACAATGTCTTGACGCAGGGTGTCGGGCCACCTAGTTTCCGCCCGGTTCGGGTCGCAGACGACGGACCGCAGCGTTCTCCAAGAGTGCGCCCGCGCACACCAAGGCCATGAATGGATGGGATTCTGGTCCTCGAAGACGGCCGCTTCTTCCGCGGTCGCCTGTTCGGCAGCGTCAGCGTCGGTCCTGAAGGCGGCGCACAAGGCGAAGTCGTCTTCAACACGTCGTTTTCCGGCTACCAGGAAATCCTGACCGATCCTTCCTATGCCGGCCAGATCGTCACGTTCACCTACCCGCACATCGGCAACTACGGCATCAATGCCGAGGACATCGAGTCCGGACGCATCGCCGCCGCGGGCCTGATCGTGCGCGATCACCACGAGATGCCGTCGAACTGGCGCTCGCAGCGCAGCCTGGGATCCTACCTCGAAGAGGCGGGGATGACGGGGCTTTCCGGTGTCGACACGCGCGCGCTGGTGCTGCACCTGCGCGAGCGCGGCGCGTGTCGCGGCCTGGTGCGGCGCTTCGATGTGGCCGGCCGGCGCCTGCCGCTGGGCGGCCAGGTGGTCGTGACGGATGAAGGCACGGACGATGTCGCGCGCATCGCCGCCCTGGCGCGCGAGGCGGCTGCACTGCCGTCGATGGCGGGTCAGGATCTGGCAAGCCGGGTGACCTGTGCGGCGTCGTGGCAGGCGGGCGATGCGCAGGCGTCGCTGCACGTGGTGGCGCTCGACTTCGGCATCAAGCTCAATATCGTCCGCCAGTTGCAGGCCAGTGGCTGCCGCGTGACGGTCATGCCGTCGCACACGAGCGCGACCGACATCCTGGCGCTGCGGCCCGATGGCGTCCTGCTGTCGAACGGCCCGGGCGATCCGGAAGCCGTGACGTACGCGGTCGTGACGATTCGCGAATTGCTCGGCAAGATTCCACTGTTCGGCATCTGCCTGGGCCATCAGCTGCTCGGTCTGGCGTGCGGCGGCAGCACGTACAAGCTCAAGTTCGGCCACCGCGGCAGCAACCACCCGGTGCGCGACATCGAGAGCGGGCGCATCGAGATCACGTCGCAGAATCACGGTTTTGCCGTCAACGCTTCGAGCCTCGACGGCCGCGAGGTCGCGGTCTCGCACCTGCACCTGCACGACGACACCGTCGCGGGCTTGAAGCACCGGCGTTACCCCGCGTTTTCCGTGCAGTATCACCCGGAGGCCTCGCCCGGGCCGCATGACAGCCACCACCTCTTCGAGCGCTTCGTCGACTCGATGGTGCACTGGCGCCGCATCCACCCCAGCTGACCGACCGCTTGGAGACCCATGAAGGGAAAAGGCCGCAGAATCCTGGTCATCGGCAGCGGTCCGATCGTCATCGGCCAGGCGTGCGAGTTCGACTACTCGGGCACGCAGGCGTGCCGGGCGCTGCGCGACGAAGGCGCGTTCGTCATCCTGTGCAACTCCAACCCCGCGACCATCATGACGGATCCGTCCGTGGCGGATCGCACGTACATCGAGCCGCTGACGGTGGAGGGACCGCTTACCCGGGTGTACAACCTGGCGTCGCTGGCGTCGCCACCGCGCTACTTGGCGTACCCAATTGAGACGCTCCGCGTCGGGGCTGAGGGCACGAGGGCGTTGCTCGAACTCGCCCAGCATCACGGTGCTCGCTTCGTGCTGGCCTCCACGAGCG
>CAIXAA010000948.1 GCA_903917305.1 uncultured Myxococcales bacterium
AAGAAGAAGCGCGTGCGGCGCGGACCTTCGCACTAAGTCCTACTGCGCGCCCACCACCGCGAACTCGATGCGGCGGTTCTCGGCGCGGCCCTTGGGCGTGCTGTTGTCGGCGCGCGGCTTGCGGTCGCCGTTGCCTTCAGCCACGAAGCGCTCCTTGTCCAGGCCATTCTTGACGAAGTAGTCGCGCACCGCGTCCGCACGTGCCTGCGACAGCTTCAAGTTGTCCTCTTCCTTGCCGACGTTGTCCGTGTGGCCTTCGATGCGCAGCCGCATGCTCGGGAACTGCTTGAGCACCGCGATGGCGCCGTCGAGCAGCTTGAATGACGACTTGAGGATCTCGGACTTGCCGGTGTCGAAGTTGATGCCCTTGATGACGCCGGCGAACTTCTCGGCGGCCTTGGGCAGGCAGCCCTGCGCCTCGATGACGCCGGCAACGTCCGGGCACTTGTCGTCGGCGTCGAGGATGCCGTCGCCGTCGCGATCCGGGCAGCCCTTGCGGTTGGCCGTGCCGAACAGGTCCGGGCACTTGTCGTCCGCATCGGCCACGCCGTCGTTGTCGCGGTCCGGGCAGCCCTTGAGCTCCGCCTTGCCTTTCACATCCGGGCACTTGTCATCCGCATCGGCCACGCCGTCGCCGTCGCGATCCGGGCAGCCAGCCAGCGCCGCCAAGCCCTTGACGTCCGGGCACTTGTCCTTGTCGTCCGCAATGCCGTCGCCGTCGCGGTCCGGGCAGCCGGCAAGGGCGGCAATACCCTTCACATCCGGGCACTTGTCCTGATCGTCGGCAATGCCGTCGCCGTCGCGGTCCGCGGCGGTCTTGGGCGGGCAGCCTTCCAGCTCGACCGTTCCCTTCGCGTCCGGGCACTTGTCCTTGTCGTCGGCGATGCCGTCCCCGTCGCGGTCGGCGATCTTGGGGCCGTGGGCGCCAAAGAAGATGTCGACGCCCGCCGTGATGTTCGTGTTGTAGTCGCCGGCCTTGTCGGTGCCGTCGGTCACCATCGCCCGCGCTTCGGCGCGCAGCGCGAGCCACGGCAGCACGAGGCCGCGAACGCCGACGCCCAAATGGACTTGCGGGTCGACATCGGAGCCGAGATCGCCGCCGCTCAAGGACTGGTAGGCGCCCAAGCCCGCGACGACAAACGGCGACCAGTTCGTCGGCAGGACGTGCCAGAGCAGGTCGAGGTCATAGCGCAGCGCGTTGTTGGACTTGCCGGCCGTCGAGGTCAGCGGCATCCAACCCAGGCCGGCTTCCACCGCCAGGGTCTCGGACAGCTGCCAACCGAGGCGCAGCCCCACGTCCGCCGACGACTTGGGCCACACATTCAGGGGCCGGGTCGCCGGATTGCCAAGATCCCAATCGCGCACGGCGAGGTGGCCGCCGCCGAACAGACCGATGTACGGCTCCGACGAGGGGAAGGCCGCCGCGGCGGGGCGGGCGAAGGAGGTGGCGAGCAGCGAAGCGCTCAAGCAGCAAAGGAGAAGCAAACGGGATTTCATGGAAACCTCAATGGAAAGAGACGGGAAGCTCAGGTCGGTGCGGATCCGTCGAGCGGGCCCAGGCCCAAGCGAACGCAGGAATGGCGACGCACATGCCGCCGCATCGGAGGAAAGGTCGGGACGTGTCCGTGACGGCGGGGCCGCGTTTGGAGCACATGGTCAAGGTTGCGCGACCATCTTAGGAGTCGCCCATGCGCATTGCAAATCGCCGCAGGCGCAAAAGCAGCGACCGCGCACATGGCACGTCAAGTTCGCGAACAGAAAGGGAAACAACCCGACCGCTACACCACCAGGACTTCCTCGTGGGTGCCAAAGACGCGGCGCAAGGCACCGCTGATCTCGCCCAGCGTCGCCTGACTGCGCACCGCCGCGACGATCGCCGGCATGGCGTTGTCCTGGCCGCGCGCGGCATCTTCGAGCGCGATCAAGGCCTTTTGCGTCGCATCGGCATCGCGCCGCGCCCGGAACGCGCGGATCCGCTCGATGCGATCGCGCTCCACTTGCGGGTTCACCTGCAGCACCGGCACCGGCGGCTCCTTGTCCGCACGGAACTGGTTGACGCCGACGATGACCTGCTCGCCCGCCTCGATCGCCAGCTGCGTGCGGTACGCGCTGTCCTGGATCTCGCGCTGCGGATAGCCCTTTTCGATCGCCGCCACCATGCCGCCCATCTCGTCGATGCGCGCCATGTACGCCAGCGCCTTTGCCTCCAGCTCGTCGGTCAGCGCCTCGATGGCATAGCTGCCCGCCAGCGCGTCCACCACGTCGGCCACGCCGCTCTCGTAGGCGATGATCTGCTGCGTTCTCAAGGCGATCTGCGCCGCGGCCTCGGTCGGCAGCCCCAACGCTTCGTCGCGGCTGTTCGTGTGCAGCGACTGCGTGCCGCCCAGCACCGCCGCCAGCGCCTGCAGCGTCACGCGCACGATGTTGTTGTCCGGCTGCTGCGCCGTCAGCGTGGAACCGCCTGTTTGCGTGTGGAAACGCAGCTTGCAGGACTCCTCCTTCTTGGCCCCGAAGCGCTCCTTCATGATGCGCGCCCACATGCGCCGCGCGGCGCGGAACTTGGCGATCTCTTCGAGGAAGTTGTTGTGGCCGTTGAAGAAGAACGCCAGCCGGTCGGCAAAGTCGTCGATGTCCAGGCCCGCCTTCACCGCCGCGTCGACGTAGGCGATGCCGTCCGCGAGCGTGAACGCGATCTCCTGCGCCGCGTCGCAGCCCGCCTCGCGCACGTGGTAGCCGGAGATCGAGATCGTGTTCCACTTCGGCACGTGCCTGGCGCAGTAGGCGA
>CAIXAA010000949.1 GCA_903917305.1 uncultured Myxococcales bacterium
GCTGGCAAGGCTGACGATGGCGACGTCCATGACCGAAAGATCCGGAACGAGTACGCGCACCTCCACGCCACGCAGCGCGGCCTGGCGGATGGCGCGGCGCATGGCCGTCTCCGGCAGGAAGTAGGACTGCGCCAGCAGGAAGGACTGGCGCGCGGCGCGCACGGCCTGCAGGTAGCGGCGGCTGGCTTCCGCGCCGCGGATGTGGCCGTGGTTCAAGGCCGCAGTGGCGACGGCGCCCTGGCTGATCGGGCGGCCCAGGCGGGAGCGCAGAACGGTGCTGCGCTGGCGCCGCTGGGTCCAATCCGCCCGCAGTGCCCGCGAAATCTCTGCCACCAGCGGGCCTTCCACGCGCACGGTCAGGTCCGCCCAGGTCGCGCCATCCGGCGTCAGGGCATAGTAGTCCACCGACACGTTGCGGCCGCCGACATGGGCGATGTGGTCGTCGATGACAAACACTTTTCGATGGTTGCGCCGCACGAAGTGGTGCCATGGCTGGTTGGGCCGCAGGCCGGCAAACACCTTGACCTCGACGCCCGCCGCCCGCAGCCGGTCCAGCATCGCGACGCTGAGCGAGAAGGAGCCCAGGCCGTCCAGCACCAGCCGCACCACCACGCCGCGCCGGCGCGCGCGTTCGAGCGCATCGGCGAAAGCCTGGCCGACTTCGTCATCGGCCAGCAGGTAGAGCTCCGTCGAAATCGCATGTTGTGCGGCATCGAGGTCGGCGATCAGCGCCTGCCACGCCTGGTGGGCGTCCGAAAGCATCCGCACGTCATGGCCCGGCTGCATTCCCGTGTCGAGGGCGTGGTGGCGGGGGAGGCGGGGTCGATCGAGGGTGCGCGTGCGCGGCATGTGTGCATGGTCACAAGCAACGAACCTTTGCGCAAGCCGCAACGGCGGCCGGCCGTGGCGCGGCCCGACGCGCAGCAGGGTCGAGTCGGTGAGAGACGTGGCCATGCCCCCAGCCTTGGGGCTGGGACGGACGTCTGCAAGTCGGCGCGGTCAAGCGCGGGTGAGGTCGACAGGACTGCGGCGCAAGGGCCGCCCGGAGTCTGTCGGCCATTGGCGACAAGCGCCTAGCGCGCCAGGAGCTTGCGGGCCCTTTCGACCACGTGCTCGGTCGTGAAGCCGAAGTGCCTGGCCAGCACCTTGTCCGGGCCAGATGCGCCAAAGTGATCGAGGCCGATGGCATCGCCGTCCTGGCCGACGTAGCGTTCCCAGCCGCGACGCAAGCCGGCTTCGATGCTCAACTTTGGCGCCGTGGCCGGCAGCACCGAGGCGCGGTACTCGGCCGGCTGCGCATCGAACAGCTCGCAACTCGGCATGCTGACGACGCGAACGCCGATGCCTTCCGCCTCCAGCACGTCGCGCGCCGCCAGCGCCAGCGCCACTTCCGAGCCGGTCGCCAGCAGCACGACGCGCAGCGCCGAGCCGGCTTCCCGCAGTACATACGCACCCTTGGCGACGGCAGCCGGCACGTCGAACTCCGCCGGCCTCTCGATCTCCGGCAGGTTCTGGCGCGTCAGCGACAGCGACGTCGGGCCGCTCGTGCGCTGCACCGCAATCTGCCACGCCGCGCAGGTCTCCGCGAGATCGCAAGGCCGCAGCAGCACGAGGTTCGGAATCAAGCGCAGCGCCTGCAGCGTCTCGACCGGCTGGTGCGTCGGTCCATCCTCGCCGACGAAGAACGAGTCGTGGGTGTAGACGAACACGACCTGCAGGCCCATCAGCGCGGCGAGGCGCACGGCGGGGCGCATGTAGTCGTGAAACACGAGGAATGTCGAGCAGTAGGGGACATGGCCGGTGTGGCACGCGAGCCCGTTGCAGATGGCGGCCATGGCATGCTCGCGCACGCCGAAGTGGATGTTGCGGCCCAAGTAGCTGTCTTTCTGGAAGGAACCGCCGCCGGCGATGTCCGTGAACGCGGAGTGGCCGAGATCCGCGCTGCCGCCGACCAGGCCGGGGATCGCGCGCGCCAGCGCCTGGATGACCTGCTCGCCGCCCTTGCGCGTCGACAGTTGCGCGCCGGGGAGCTGCGAGGGCCACTGCACATGCTGGGCAATATTGCTGAAATCCGGATAGACGCGCGCGGCGAACGCCTGGCCGCGCGTGCCGAGCATGCGCGCATCCCACGCCTTGCGCGCCGCTTCGCGCTCGCCATTGCGCGCCTGCAAGTGCTCGTACACGGCAGGCGCCACGGCGAAGCTCGCCTTGGGATCGAGGCCGATGGCCAGCTTGGTCGCCGCCACTTCATCGGCGCCGAGGGGCGTGCCATGCACCTTCGACGTGCCCGCCATCTTCGGAGAACCAAAGCCGATCGTCGTGCGGCATTGGATGAGCGACGGGCGGCCCGTGTCGGCAACCGCGGCGCGCAGGGCGTCGTCGACCGCGGTCATGTCGTGGCCATCGATCTTCGCCACCTGCCAGCCGTACGCGGCAAAGCGCGCCGCGACGTCTTCGGTGAACGTGATCTCGGTCGGGCCGTCGATGCTGATGTGGTTGTCGTCGTAGAGGACGATGAGGCGCCCCAAGCCGAGGTGGCCGGCGAGCGAGGCGGCCTCCGCGGTGATGCCTTCCATCAGGCAGCCGTCGCCGGCGATGACGTAGGTGTGGTGGTCGCACAGATCTGCGCCATATTCTTCGCGAAGCCGAGCCTCGGCGATCGCCATGCCGACGCCGTTGGCGAAGCCCTGGCCCAGAGGACCCGTCGTCGTCTCGATGCCGGCCGTGTGGCCGCGCTCCGGGTGGCCCGGCGTCTGGCTGCCCAACTGCCGGAACTGCCGCAGATCATCGAGCGTCAGCGGGTAGCCGTAGAGGTGCAGCAGCGCGTACTGCAGCATCGAGCCGTGTCCCGCCGAAAGGATGAAGCGATCGCGGTCCGCCCAATCCGGCGAGGACGCGTCGAACTTGAGGAAGCGCGACCACAGCACGTGGGCGACGTCCGCCATGCCGAGCGGCATCCCGGGGTGCCCGGAGTTGGCGGCCTGGATGCCGTCGATGGCCAGGCCACGAATCGTGGCGGCGCTCAAGGCATCGAGGGAGAGCTGCGGTTGAACGTGCATGGTGGGCTCGCAAGCTAGAGGTGGGCGTCCAGACGGGCGCGCTGCATAGCACATTGCCGGGGCCCGGTCATCCGGCGCACTGTTGCAATGGCCTCTGCGATCAGGGAAGGTCAGCGTCCTGGCTGCGGAGAGAGGCGAATGTCCGGCGAATCGAAACCCCAAACGCCCGAGAAGGGAAGCGCTGCGCCGCCGCGCCGCTCGAACACGTGGCGTTTCGCGGTGTTCGCCGGCATGTGCGCGTTGCTTCTTGGCGGCTGGTGGATGGCGGAGCGCGAGGCTGGCGCATGGCTGGAGCGGCACGGCTTTCTCTTCGCGACCTTGCGCCACGACGGGCGCGCCGCGGATCAGGCCCTAGCGCCGCTGTTGGCGCTGGGCGATCCGGCCGCCCCGTTGCAGGTCATCCTCGCCTGCGACCTCATCGACACGCCGTGCCGCACCGCGCTGGGCTGGCTCATCGCCTGGCAGCAGGACGATCCGGAGCGCTCCGTGCTCCCCGGCCGCCACGACACGCGCCTCGTGTTCCTGAACCGCGCCGAAGAAGAGTCGCGCACGATCGACGTGGCGGCGGCCTTCGTCGCGCTGGATCTGCAGCACCGCTTCTGGCCCGTGGCGCAGGCGCTTGCCCTGCAAAAAGAACCGTTTACGCTGGCAGCCATTGGCGCCGCCCTTGATCGCGAGGGCGGCGACGTCGCGCGCTGGCAGCGCGACCGCGCGGATCCGGACCAGGCCCTGCACGCCCGCACGGATCGTACCATGGCGGAAGCGCTGGGGATTCCGTCCAAGCTCGGCGTGCTGGTCTCCGGGCGGCCGCTGGCGCCGCAACAGCTGGTCTCCGAGGCAGCGTTGCGCCAGGCCTTGCACCAGCGCGCGCAGAACCTCGTGCAAGCGATATCGACCGTCGGGGGCGATGTGGCCAAGGCGCAGGCGCGCCTGGTCGCCAACCGTCAGCGCCGCCAGATCGAGCGCTACCAACAGTGGATCTTGAGGGGCGAACGCGTCGCCGTCCTGCCCGCCCAACCGCAGAGGAGTTCGCAGCCGTGACCGCCGATTCGTCCCCATCTCCCGCCGTTGTCGATGCTTTGGAGCCCTATGTCGCCCCAGAGCGCATCGCCCGCATCGACGGCGTCTTGAACCAGCGCCTCGCGTCCATCTGCGCCGTGATGGAAGACGTCTTCGATCCGCACAATGTCGCTGCCTGCATCCGCACTTGCGAAGGCTTCGGATTGCAGGATGTGCACAGCATCACCAACCAGCACGGCCACCGCATCTCGTCGACCGTCTCCAAGTCCGCGGATCAATGGGTCGACATCCACCGCTACGACAGCACCCAGGCCGGCGTCGAGGCGCTGCGCGCGGCGGGCTTTGCCATCTGGGTCTCCGACTTGCAAGCCGAGAAGACGTTGGACGAATTGCCGGTGGAGGGGCGCATCGCGCTCGTCGTGGGCAATGCGGTGGACGGCATCTCGGACGCGATGCGCGAGGCGGCGGACCAGCGCTACATCCTGCCGATGCATGGCATGGTGCAGTCCTACAACCTCTCGGTTGCGCTTGCGATTTCGCTGCAATCGATCGTGCCGCGGCGGCGCGCGCAGCTCGGCGTGGCCGGCGACCTGGATCCGCAGCGTCGTTGGGCCCTGCGCCGGCGCTGGCTGGAGCTCAGCGTCAAGAACGCCGACGTGATGCGCCGCGTGCTCGAAGCCAGGTAGCGGCTACGGTGCGTGCAGCAGTTTGTCCAAGTCTTTCGCGTTTTTGTCGAGCGCCGCAATCTCGCGTCCGAAGGTCCAGCCGGCGCTGAGCGTCACCGTCCAGGTGTTCACGCCGTACTCCGCGCCGATGCCGGGCGGTTGGCTGGTCGAGTGCACGAGCTCCACGGTGGGGCGGACATAGAACCGCTCGCCGCGCCAGTCCACCGACAGGCCGCCGCCATAGTTCCAGCCGCCGGTGCCGGAGGCCCAGCGCAGGTTGTCGATGTCCCCGGGTTGCGCGTGGATGGAGATCGGGTTCGGGTTCGCCCAGCGGTAACCGCCCTGAACGCCCGCGGAAATGCCCCAGTTCTCGGTGAAGTCCCAGCTTGCGAGCACGGGCAGCGCGATGCGGCCGCCGCGCAAGGCGTAGCCGGGTGTCCAGCCCGCCAGAGGCGCCACCGCGAGATGCAGCTGATCCCGGTGCAGGAATCGATACTTGCCGTCGATCTCGAAGTAGGGGCCACCGAAGCTGATGCGGCCGCCGGCTTCGACGTCCAGCACGATGCCGCGGTGCCCGTGGATCTCCGGTCCGCCGAGAAACATCGCATTTCCGGCGGCTTTGGGCTTGGAGCCGGTGCCGTCGTACCACGATGTCGCCGCCCACGCGGCGCGCGAGGCGTCGATGTTGAGGCCGAGGTCGGTCTCGTGCGGTTCGAGGGTGCGGGCGGAGCGGTACAGGCCGGCGCTTGGGCAGCCGGAGAGCACCAGCGCGCAAAGGCCAATGATCAGAAGGGCTACGACGCGTCGTGCCATGGAGACCTCACGGCGTCGCGGTCGTCTGCAACTGCTTCTGCCGGTCGCGAATGCGGCGCGCGTCGGCCGCGGAGCGTGCGGGATTCTTGAGGAACTGCGTGTAGAAGCCCATCGCCTCGCGCTTCTTGCCCGCCGCGTCGAGCAGCTCGCCGAGCGCCAGCTGCGCCGCCGCGCTGTCCGGCTTGAGCTTGACCGCCTTCTGCAGCGCGTCCAGCCCATCGTCCGTCGCCCCGCCAGCGACCAGCGCGCGACCGAGGACGATGTAGTTCTCCACCACCGGCTCCGGCAGATCCTTGAGCGCTTGTTCGGCGTACGCGATCGCCTCGTCCACGCGCCCGACCCCTTGCAGGCAAGCCACGCGCGCCGCCTTCGCCAGCGCGAAGCCCGGGCGGTACATCAGCGCTTCGTCCAACAGCTTGAGCGCAGCCTCGTACTCGAAGCGGTCCATCAGCGCCGCAGCGTAGTCGTACAGCAGCGAAGCGTGGCCGGGCGCGAGCTCGACCGCTTCCTTGAACGTGTCGATCGCCTGCGACCACAACCCGCGCCGCAGCTGCGCCGTCGCCAGGTTCGCCAGCACGCGCGGGTCCTTGGGCGCGAGCACGCGGGCATCCGTCAGGACGCGCAGCGCGGCGATGTCCTCGCCGGCTTCCAGGTACAGCACGCCGAGGTTGCTCGAAGCGCCGTGAATCTGCGGGTTCAAGGCCAGCGCCTTCTCGAAGTCCTTGCGCGCCGGATCAAAAGCCTTGCGTTCCATGGCGATGAGGCCGAGGTGATACCACGCCAGCGCCGACTTCGGATTGACCTTGAGGTGGCGGTTCAGCGCCGTCTCGGCATCGTCCAGCTCCCCGTCCTTGAAGTTGCGCACGCCAGCCGCGAGGTCGCCGACCACCGGTTCGATCTCGATGTCGCCGCGCACCGGGGCATCGGAGAGGCCGCGATCACGATCCGAGCGCTCTGCAGCGGCTGCTCCGCCGCACGCCACGCATGCGGCGAGCGCGAGGGCAGGGAGGGCCAAACGAGCCGCACGGCAAAAAAGCTGTCCTGGTACAAGCTGATCCATGTTGCGGAATTCTACAGCGGGCTTGGCAGGACACGCAAGCATTCGCGCCATCTCGACCCCAGCGGCCTTGTGCGCTACACTTCATAAACTTTGCCCACCGGCGAAGTCGGGATCCAAGCCTCAGGCGCGCCGCGTCTGCGCACCCCCCGACTCCTCTCGCGCTGGGCCTGGGCGCCGCAGCGCGCCCCGAGGATGCCATGTACAAGCCGACCCGAGAGCTGATCCAGCGCCTGCCCAAGACCGACCTGCACGTCCACCTCGATGGATCGATGCGCATTTCCACGATCCTGGAGCTGGCGCACGAGCAGAAGGTCAAGCTGCCCGCCGACGACCCCGACAAGCTCGCCAAGCTCATCATGGCGGGCGACGTCTGCACGTCGCTGACCGAGTACCTGCGCGGCTTCGACATCACGCTGAGCGTGCTGCAGACCGAGGACGCGCTCTACCGCGCCGCGCTGGAGCTGGCGGAAGATGCCTCGAAAGAGAACGTCCAGTACATGGAAGTGCGCTACTCCCCGATGCTGCACATGAAGCAAGGGCTGGCGCTGACGACGATTGTCGAGGCCGTGCTGGCCGGTCTGCGCGACGGCAAGCAGCGCTACGGCGTGCGTTCCGGCTTGATCATCAGCGGCATGCGGCAGATCGACCCGCGCTGGTCGCTGCGCCTCGCCGAGCTGGCGGTGGCGTACAAGAACCGCGGCGTGGTCGGCTACGACCTGGCGGGCGCGGAAGACGGCTACCAGGCGCGCAAGCACGCGGCTTCGTTCCATTTGATCCGCTCGAACAACGTCAACTGCACGGCGCACGCCGGCGAGGCGTTCGGTCCCGAGTCGATCCACCAGGCGCTGCACGACTGCGGCGCGCACCGCATCGGCCACGGCACGCGGCTGCGCGAGGACGGCGATCTGCTGAACTTCGTCGCCGACCACCGGATTCCGCTCGAGATCTGCCTCAAGTCCAACGTGCAGACGCGCGCGGTCGACAGCATCGAGAACCACCCGATCCAGTTCTACTTCGAGTTCGGCTGCCGCGTGACGATCAACACCGACAACCGCCTCGTGACCAACACCACGGTCACGGACGAGTTCATGTTGTGGATCAACACCTTCAATCCGTCGATCAGCGACGTGCGCGAGGTCATCATCAACGGCTTCAAGAGCGCGTTCCAGCCGTACCGCACGCGCCAGGACATGCTGATGCGCGCCGTGGCGGAGATGGACGTGCTGATTCGCGAAGATGCGGACAAGTACAAGGCCACGACCGGCGAGGAAGTGCCGGCGGAGGTCAAGCGCGACCGCCGCGGTACGAGCCAGAAGATTGCCGAGCGGCGCGCGACGGGCCAGCATCCGGCGATTCGCCACGCCGCGGAAGCGTAGCCCAATCAGCATGATCGACACCCACGCCCACATCGCCATGGACGGCTTCGAGGGCGGCACGGCCGGCGTCCTGGTCCGCGCCGCCGCCGCCGGCATCCACCACGTCATCTGCGTCGGCGCCGGCGCTGATCTCGCCGAAGCCGAAGGCGCCGTCGCGGTGGCCCAACGCTTCTCCGGGACCAGCGCCATCTGTGGCATCCACCCGCACGAAGCGCAGCACGTCGACGCGGCGCTGTGGGCCGCCATCGAGCAACTCTGCGCAGCGCCTGAGGTTGTCGCGGTCGGTGAGACGGGGCTGGACTTCCACTACAACAGCTCCCCGCCGGCCGACCAGGAGCGCGTGTTCCGCGAGCACATCCGCCTCGCGCGCCGCCTGGGCAAGCCGCTGTGCATCCACACGCGCAACGCGGAGCAGGATACGCTGCGGATCTTCCACGAAGAGAACGCCCGCGAAGTGGGGGGCGTGATTCACTGCTTCTCCGGCACACGGGATTTCGCCTTGCAGGCCGTGGGCTTGGGCTTCTACGTGTCGATTCCTGGCATCGTCACCTTCAAGAAGCCGGGCGAGCTGATCGAGACCGTGCAGGCGGTGCCGCTCGACCGGCTGCTCATCGAGACCGACAGCCCGTTCCTGGCGCCGATGCCGCACCGCGGCAAGCGCAACGAGCCGATGTTCGTCGCGGAGACGCTCAAGAAAGTGGCGGAGATCCGTGGGATTTCGCTCGAGGATGCCAGCGCCGCGACCACCGCGAATGCGCAGCGGCTGTTCGGCGCCCGGCTGCTGGTCCGCCTGGGAGAGACCGCCGCGCGGGCTACTTCCGCTTTGCCAGCCCTTTGAGGTACGGCTTGAGTTCCTGGCCGGGCATGGCGATGGCAAAGGCGATCTCCAGCTGGCCATCCGGCAGCTTCGCATAGCTCAGCTGAAAGCGCGGACCGGGACCCGGATCGCTGTCGAACACCGCGCGATCCGCCGTCGTCGTCACGGTGTAGTGGATGACGTGGCCCTCGTTGTCCCAGTAGTCCGCCTTGAGCAAGCCCGCGGCAGGGTAGAGAATCGTCAAATCTTCATGGTGTTCCAGCTTCTTCGGGTCGGCGCGCGTCGGCACTTCGGCCGCGTGCTTGCGCACCAGGACCTTGCCTTGCAGATCGGGCTGCAGCGAAAACGCAGCGGACCCTTCACCGGGCTTGCTGACGCCCACCCAATCGCCGACGAGGAAGCGCACGCCGGCAAAGGCGTCGGGCGGGTCGGGGAGGGCGGCGTAGGCGGTGGAGCTGCACACCAGGACCAAAGACGCCACGAACCAGCGGATTGCCATGTCAGTGCCTCCAACGCGTCGGTTCTCGCGAAAGCGAAGGGTGCTAGCGCCGCAGGAAGGTCGGCACCGGCGCATGCCGCTCCAGCGCGGCCTTCTTGCGCAGATTCAGCGTCAACTTCGCAGGGTTGTAGACCAGCAGGTTGTGAGTCGTCGGCGTCGTGATGATGAAC
>CAIXAA010000950.1 GCA_903917305.1 uncultured Myxococcales bacterium
CGAGAATGGTCAAGGATTGCATCGGCATGCTGGCGGTTTCCGGTCGGGACGGCATTCCGGAGTCGCTGGACGTCGAGGGCCGCACCGGTCACCTGTGGACCGTGTGGCTGATTGCTGCGCCCGCTGACATCGAAGCCGTGGCGGCAGCGGCACAGCCCCTCCTGGCGGACGGGCCCTGGCAGGTGCAGCGGCTGACGCAAGATGTTGAACCGGCAGCGCATTGGCTGACGGCGCGGCTGCCGGCGGAGCGCGCCGTGGTCGATCCCGCTGCGGCGGCGCGGCTGGGCGCGCAGGCGGGGGATCTGGCGCTGGCGGCGCGGCTGCTCGAAGGCCCGTTGCCGCTTGGCACGTTGGCGGGCCTGCCGGCCTGGCTGTCGCTGCCGATGGGCGCGCTCGCCGATGACCGGCTGCGGGTACCGCTGGCCGGCGCGCACGCGGAGGTCGTGCCGCTGGGCGATCTACTGCACATGCCCGATGCAACAGCGGAAACGCGGATCGACCGTGTGGACGGCGCTGTCCCCGAGAAGGCCGCGCCATGAAGCGCGCGCTCGCCCTCGTGCTTCTGCTCGGCCTGACCCGCTGCGGCGCGCTGGACGAGTCCGCGCCGACGCGCCCGACGCCGCACGCTTGCAAGACGGTGGATGAAGACCTGAAACCGGTCCTCGACCTCGTCGCTGCCGGCCAGCTCAACCACCTCGCCACCCTGCTGCAAACCGACCTGGATCCGTCGAGCCTGCGCGCCGTGCTGCGGCTCGGGCTGGACGCCGCGCACGCGCTGCCAGCCGGGACGCTCAAGAAGCTCCCGGATGTCCTGTCGAATTCCGGCATGGGCGGCCTGCTGCCACTGCTGACCGCGCTGCTGGAGCCACTGCCGGGCAAGCCGGACGCGACGCCGCCCGTGCCGCCAAAGACCGCGGAGCTGCAAGCGTTTTCCACGCTGGCCCAGACGTGCCTGACCAGCGACCTGTTCCAGTTGCTGACCGACCTGCTGCGCGAGCCGGCCCTGGCGCCGGCGGTGGACGTCCTGCTCGCCGATGGCCTGAGCGGCGCGCCGCAGCTGCAGAATGCGTTGAAAGGTTCAGGCACTTCGGGCAGCGCGGGCATCGTGGCGCTGGTCCACGACGTGATGACGTCGATGGCGGCGCCGGGCTTTGATCCGCACCCGCTGCTGACGGCGCTGGAAGGGCTCATCGACCCGCAAGCGCCTGGAATTCTTGGCGCCCTCGACACCGTGATGAAGCTGGCGACGCTCGATGCCGCTGGCCAGCCGAATGCCGCGCACCTCGCGACGCTGCAATCGGGCGCGCAATGCCTGCTGAACGCGGATCCGGACGGTCGGCTCGTCGGCCACCTCTACGACGTGCTGGTCGGCGCGCCGATTGCGCCGATGGGGCCGAGCGCGGGCAAGGCCAGCGGCACCGAGGACCTGCTGCAACTGCTGGCTTATGTGACGGAAGTGCTCGCGCAGAGTCAAGGCGCCCGCGACGCGATGGGCCAGGTCTTCGGCCTCATCCTGCGGCCGGACGTGGCGGTGCAGGCCGTGCCGGAGCTGGTGCTGCTGCTCAAGTCCGACGCCTTCACCGGGCTTTTCCAGTTGATCCATGACCTTGCGCTGCAGCCCTGCCGCAATCAGGCGGTGCAATGAGGGCTGCTCGCCTCGCGCTGGCCGCGGCACTGGCGTGCGCCCTCCTGCCGCACCCAGCTTTTGCCAGCGTTTTCGAGATGTTCGGAGCCGGCCCGCGCGCCATGTCCATGGCTGGCGCGATGACGGCGGCGGCGTACGGCGGCGAGGCTTCCTTCCACAACCCTGCCCTGCTCGCCTCCGCCAAGGTCGCCGGCGCGTGGTTCGGCATGGACACGACGAACTACAACCTCGATGTGCAGATGGCCCGCCCGGTCTGCACGGGCGACTACCTCGCGTGCCGCGCCCAGTACATCAACGGCTTCTCGTCGCGCGCCCCGCAATTACCCCAGGACTCCAGCGGCTTCGCGCTCGGCTGGCACTACCCGGTCGGCGGCATCTTCCGCGGCAAGGTCGCGTTCGGCGCCTCCCTCGCCCTGCCCGTCGGCCGCATCATCCGCATCTCCGGCCCCGACCCGCAGACGCCGAACTTCGGCCAGTACGAAGGCATGCCGGACCGCATCGCCTTTCTTTTCGCGGCGTCGGCGCGCATCACGGACTGGTGGTGGGTCGGCATCGGCACGCAGGTGCTGGCGGTGCTGAACGCCAAGATCGCGCTGGGCCTGGATGCCACGAACAACACGATGGATCACGCGTCAATCGCCATCGGCCTCGAGCCGCGTGCCCGGCTGACGGCGGGCACGGCGCTGCATCCGATGCGCGATCTGTGGCTTGGGCTGAGCTACCGCCAGCGCTTGTCGCTGACCTACCAGATCCCGACGACGGTCGACATCGGCAAGCCGGTCAACATCGACATCGGCCTGGGGCACGAGACGCTGTTCACGCCGGACACGATCCACTTCGGGCTGGCCTGGCGCACGCCAGACAAGAAGCTGTTGCTTTCCGGGGATGTGAACCTCGCGCTGTGGTCGCAGGCGCCGGATCCGTCGCCGCAGGTCAAGCTCGACGTGGGCGGCGCGGCGGTGAATGCGATGGGCATGGGCAGCGCGCTCGACGTCGGCACGCAGA
>CAIXAA010000951.1 GCA_903917305.1 uncultured Myxococcales bacterium
CACGTTGTCGACCTGGAACGTCGGAAAGCGCGCCTCCAGGCCCACGAGCTGCGTGCCCTCCGGCAACACCGCGAGACGCTTCTGCTCCTCCGTCAGCGGCACGCCGGTGCGCTGCTCGATGCGCGCCACCAGCTCCGCGTGCAGCGCCAGCGGCCGGTCCAGCGCGCGACCGACCGCCTGCCAGGTGCAATCGTCGTGGGTCGGCCCGACACCGCCCGTGGTCAGGACGACGTCGAAGCGCTTGGCAAAGTCGCGCACGACCGCGGCAATCCGCGCGACGTCGTCCGGCAGCACGGCCACCTCGCACACGCGCACGCCCGCCGCCGCGAGCTTCTCCAGCAAAACCGGGGTATTGGCGTCACGGATCTTGGCGCTCAGCACCTCGTTGCCGATCACGACCACCCCTGCCGTCCGCTGTTTCTGCGCCTGCGTCATGCGGCACCCGGTCGCAAGCCTTTTGCCTGCAGGAATCGGCCAGTGCCGAGCACGGCGCCCGTGTCGCGCGCAAAGCAGAGCACCCAGACGCCGTCGCTCTTGAGCGCGGCAAAGGGCTCCAATCCCAAGCGTTTCAGGTAGCTGAAGTCCTGGCCGCCGGCCCATTTGATGGCGTCGCCCGGCTCCGCCCAGGGCTTGCCTTCGCGCCTGCCGCAGTGCGGGCAGTAGTCGATCGGGTCGTCGCTGAGCACGAAGTAGCTGTTCATGCAGCTGTAGCAAGTCATGTCGTCGAGCGCGACGGGCTTGCCCTTGGCGTCGACGAAGGCGCCGCCCTCGTAGCTGACCTCGACCGTGCGCAGGCGGCCAAGTGCAGTGGTTTCAATGCCTCTCAAGATGGCCATGGCGCTCTCCTTGGTGCGGACGCCGGCGATGATAGCGCAAGTGCCGCCGGTGGTGCGATGGCCCAGCTTGCGGCATGCTGCGGCGCACGCGGCGTGGCAGCCGAACAGGTGAAGACATGAGCGACAAGCCCTTGACCATTGGCGTGATTCTCTCCGGTTGCGGCGTCTACGACGGCGCCGAGATCCACGAAGCCGTGCTGACCTTGCTGGCCATCGTGCGCCACGGCGGCAGCTACCAGTGCTACGCGCCGAACATCCCGCAGCACCACGTGATTGACCACCGCACCGGGCAGGAGATGGCCGAGACGCGCAACGTGCTGACCGAGTCGGCGCGCATCGCTCGGGGCAACATCCGCGATCTCGCGATGTTCGCGGCCAGCGACGTCGACGCGCTGATCCTGCCGGGCGGCTTCGGTGCGGCCAAGAACCTCTCCAACTTCGCGTTTTCCGGCGCAGATTGCACGGTGGAGATCAGCCTGCTCCGCGCCGTGCAGGCGATGGTCGACGCCGGCAAGCCGGTGGGCGCGCTGTGCATCGCGCCGGCGGTCCTGGCGCGCATCCTGGGCGACGTGGACGTGACCATCGGTCAGGATGCCGGCACCGCGGCGGCGATCGAGCAGATGGGTGCGCGGCATGTGCCGACAAGTCATGGCGAAATCGTGATCGATCAGCGGCGCAAGGTCGTGACGTCGCCGTGCTACATGCTGGACGCCAACATCGCGCAGATCGCCGATGGCGCGGATCGGGCGGTGGCGGCGCTGATGCAGCTGGCGCGCTGACCGGTCAGGGCTTGATCTGCGCGGCAACCTTGCGAAGAATCAGCGCTTGTTCCAGCGAGATCCCTTCAGGCACCAGCGTCGCCAGCCGCGGGTCGATGCCGACGAGCACCTTGGCGAAGACGCAGGCCGTCAGGTACGTGCCGGCCACGCTGGGATGGGATTGGTCCGCGTTGTACAGGTTGATTTCTGGATTGCTTTGGATGACTTGCATCCAAGCGTCGCCCACCGGCACCCGCAGGCCGCCGGTCTGCTGCGCGGCCGTCTCGTAGCCGGCCTTGAGCTTTTCGAACATCAGCGCCGGACAACCGCCCGTGCAAGGATAGGTCGCGTAGTCGCCCGAGCCGGCTTGCCGCGCCCAGGTCGAGTAGTACGCCAGGTTGGCCTTCGCCGATTTCACCTGCTGCGCCAGGACCTTGGCTGATCCGAGGAAGCTCGCCGAATCGCAAGCCGGTTCGAGCGATTGGCCTTGCAGCACGACCCAAGTCCAGCCGCCCGCCGCGATCTTGGCCATCGCGCCCGTCGTCGTCGCCTGGTCGTAGAGGAACTTGCCGCCGGGCGTGACGTTCTGCTGTTTCCAAGGCAGCGGCGGCTGGGTCGAGGCCAGGAGCTGGATGAACATCCCAGGAAGATCATTGGTATACGTGTAGCTGTTGCCGATGAACA
>CAIXAA010000952.1 GCA_903917305.1 uncultured Myxococcales bacterium
AGGACGGCGACGACCTGATCCTCCGCAAGCGCCCGGGCCGCACCAAGTACACGAACGTGACCTTGAAGCGCGGTTACATCAACAACACCGAGCTCTGGGAATGGCGCAAGGCCGTGATCGAAGGCAAGGTTCAGCGCAAGTCGGGTTCGATCATCCTGTGCGCGGATGACGGCTCGGAGATCATGCGCTACAACTTCTTCGAAGCATGGCCGACCAAGTGGAAGGGCTTCACCCTCGATGGCAAGGGCACCGACGTCAACGTCGAAGAGCTCGAGCTGGCCCTCGAGAAGATCGAGCGCGGTTAGCCGCAATCGGTTCTCTGGTGGACCCCGCTCCGGCTTTCGCTGGGGCGGGGTTCGCCGCTTTTGATGAATCCGCGCCGGAACCAGAGCCGGAGCCGGAACCGGAACCGGAACCGGCAATTGCGAAGGCTTGCCGCCAAGCCCCTGATGTGGTCTGCTTTCCTAGCTCTGCGGCCGCCTTGCCGCCCCAAGAAGGACCCCAACGATGTCATTCATCACCCAGTTCGAGTTCACGCTGCCGCGCGGTTACGTCGACAAGGACGGCAACGTCCACAAGAAGGGCGTCATGCGCCTGGCGACCGCCAAGGACGAGATCCTGCCGCTGCAGGACTACCGCGTGCAGAACAACCGCGCGTATCTCGTGATCATTCTGCTGTCGCGCGTGATCGAGACGCTTGGTTCGCTCAAGTCGATCAACCCGTCTGTCATCGAATCGCTGTTCTCGACGGATCTCGCGTACTTGCAGGACTTCTACCGCCGCATCAACGAGGAAGGCTCGGCGATGGTCAAGGCGAAGTGCCCGGAGTGCGGACACGCGTTCGAGGTGGACACCGGCGGTGACTTGGGGGAATCGTAAGCTACCCCCTGGACCGGCTCTACCAGGAGGTAGCCTACATCGGGTACCACTTCCACTGGTCCTTGGACGAGATCCTCGCCATGGAGCACAAGGAGCGGCAACTCTGGGTCAAGGAGATCTCCGACATCAACAAGGAGATCAACAAGTCGCGCAAGTAGGCGGCAAGCAGGTCTGCGCATGGTGATGACAAGGCCGCCAGGTGTGGTGATGGAGCGCGGCACCGCCCGCGCCGCGCCGCTTGGGCTCCTGCCGAGCGGTGTGCCCGTGTTCCTCGGCTTGTGCGAGCGCGGCCCGACCAACGAGCCGGTGCGCATCACCAGCACTGCGGAATTCCACGAGATTTTCGGAAAGCTCGACGTCGGCACGCCGCTCGCGGCTTCCGTCGACGGCTTCTTCTTGAACGGCGGCGTGGAGGCGTACATCGTCCGCATCGCGCACCTGTTCGAGCGCGGCCGCCGCGAGATCGCCGCCAAGTCCTCGGTACGCTTGCGGGATGCCGACAAGCAGAACACGTTGCTGGTGCAGGCGGCTTCAGAAGGCCTGTGGGGCAACGCGATCCGCGCCACGGTGACGGTGCCGGCGGCGAACATCCAGACGCTGGTGACGACGGACTGCCATCCCGGTGACATTTCGGCTATCGTCAAGAGCACTTACGGCTTTGCGCGCGGCGCGCTGGTGCGCATCTTCGACGACCACCAGTCGGCCTACCGCGTGCTTAGCCACGTCGAAGGCCAGCGGCTGTGGTGGGCCGAGCGCGAGCCGCTCGAGCAGACCTTCCTGTCCTCGGCGCCGACGCAGGTCGAGCCGGTGGGCTTCGATCTGACGGTCGAGACGCACAAGAGCCGGGAAACGTACCGGAATCTCAACCTCGCGCGCCAATCGCCGCAGTTCGCGGAGCGCGTCGTCAACGGCCAGTCCAAGCTCATCACCGTCACGAGCCTCGACTCCGTCACGCCGATGCCGGGCAATTTGCCGACGGAGATCAGCCATGTACCGCTGGAGAGCGGGATGGACGGCCTGTTCACCGTGGCGGCCGAGGACTTCATCGGCGCGGATCTGGGACCGGGAAACCGCTTTGGTATCGCAGGCATCGCGGAGCTGGAGGCCATCGATCTGGTCGTCATCCCGGACCTGCCGTGGTGCCTGCAGCACTCCGCGGGCTTCAAGTCCGTGAAAGACATCGAGGTTGTCCAGCGCGAGGTCATCACGCAGTGCGAGGAGCGCAAGGACCGCTTCGCCATCCTCGACTTCCCGCCCGACACGACGCCCAAGGGCGCGATGCAGTGGCGGCGGCTGTTCGATAGTTCTTACGCGGCCTTCTACTATCCGTACCTGATTCCGAGCACCGGCGGCGCCAAGATTCCGCCCAGCGGCCACGTCGCGGGCATCTACGCGCGCTGCGACCGCGAACAAGGCGTGTTCCGCGCGCCGGCCAACGAGGCGTTCCAGGGCGTCATCGATCTCGAGCTGTTCCTGCAGCAGCAGGACATCGCGATGCTCAACCAGGAAGGCATCAATTGCATTCAGGTCTTCTCGCAGCGCGGCATTCGCGTGTGGGGCGCGCGCACGGCGGCGAGCGATCCGGTGCTGCGCTTCGTCAACGTGCGGCGCACCATCGGGGCCATCTCGCGCGCGCTGCAAGTCGGCTTGCAGTGGGCGATCTTCGAGCACAACGACGCCGAGCTGTGGCAGACCGTGACGCGCGACGTCTCGTTCTTCCTGGAGAACATCTGGCGGCAGGGCTACCTGAGCGGTGCCTCGACCGATCAGGCGTTCTACGTGCGCTGCGACGAAGATCTGAACGACGAGAAAGTCCGCAAGAACGGCCAGTTGCTGGTGGATGTGGGCCTCGCGCCCTTCCGCCCGGCGGAGTTCATCGGCATCCGGGTCGTGCAGGAAGTGGATGTGCTGGCGCGTGAGGATGGTGCCTAGCAGGCGTGGCACGTTCCGTGCATGAACTGCAGGCTGCGCCCGGCGCAGGCAACGGCAAGCACCTGGACAGTAGGCGACATGGTGGCCAAGGAGTTGACATGCTAACACTGCCAAACCGCAAGCGTTCCGCACGGATGGTGGCGCCAGAAGCTCCGCGCAGCACGGGTTCGTTGATCCAGCTGCCGGCCGGCGCTCCCGAGGTGATCGAGACGGACGCCGCGCCCCACCTGGCCGTTGCGGCGATGTCCGACCAGCCCAAGGCGACGCCGGTCAAGAACAGCACCAAGTCGGAGGTGGTCCGCAAGGCCGTGGCGGTGACGCCGCCCGCCGATGACGGCCCGAAAGACAAGGAAGACGACTACAAAGGCCAGGATCCCAAGGGCATGGGCGGCGCCAAGTCGCACAGCACCGGGCGCACCGGCGACCCGGACGTGGCCTACGCGTTCTCGGTCAAGATCGGCGAAGTGCAGTACGCGATGTTCTCGGAGATCTCGGGGCTTTCCTGGAAGGCGGAGCCGATTCCGGTGCGCAGCGGCGGCAACAACGAGTACGGCCTCAACATGCGCGGCCCCGGCAAGTTCGAGCCGCTGACCTTGAAGCGCGGCTGGTTCGCCTCGACGGGCGAATTCTTTGACATGTTGAAGGAATCGCTCTCTGGCGAGGCGCCGCGCGGCACCAGCCAGACGGGGCGTGTCAACATCACCGTGACCGTGCTCGACCGCAAGTACCACGAGATCGGCAACTACGACTTCGCCAATGCGTTCATCATCGAGTACAGCGGCCCGGCCCTGAACTCGATGTCCGGGCAGATCGGCTTCGAGCAAATCCGCATGGCATACGACTACTTCACGTACCGGCCCAAGTAGGCTGAGCAGGGTTCGCAGCGCAGCAGATCGACAGCGTCCCAGGTGTTCCGGTTTCGCAGAGAAGTGTTCGGGTTGCACAGAGGTGTATCGTGGCAGCAGAGCCAACAGCGACGCCCGGCCAGACGACCACACACGGCGCGGCGCAAGCTGACGCGACCGGTGACGGTCTGACGCTGCACCACGGCATCGTGCGGCGTTGGGAAGGCGAGGGTGCGCTTGCGGCGGTGCGGTCGGAGGCGGCGGGCGGTGCGGTGCGCGGCGCGGAACGGCTGATCGCCGGCCTGCCGGGTCTGGCGACGTTGACGGGCAGCTTCGGGCCGCAGGCTTGGGATCTGGCGACGGCGATTGCGACGAATCCTCAGCTGCTGCAACGGTTTTCGCTGGATGCCCGCACGATGAGCGTCGCGGAACTCGCGGACCTCGTGCAAGTCGTCCTCGAAGCCGAGGAGCCGCGGCAGGACCTGGATCTCGAAGCCGCCCTCGAAGCGGCTGGCGCGCGGTCGGCCAAGGGGCGTGCGGCCGCGCCCGCCAAGGCAGCGTCTGCTCAAGGAAAAGCTGCTCCGGCCAAGGCTTCCGGCGCCAAGCTGGCCGCGAAAGCCACCGCCGCCCGTCGGGCGCCGGGCATGACGCGCAAGCTCGCGACGGTCAAGCGGCTCGTGTCCGAGCTGCGGGCCGCCGAGACGCAGCGCTCCCTGGTCGGCGAGTCGGCACCGGACGACGGCGACGTGGCGCAGGCGCGCGCTGCCGAGGTGGGGTCTCGACACCCCGACGCGCTGGGGTCTGTGCGCCCTTCTGGCGAGACTGCCGGGGCTGCCGAGCCCGGTCAGGCGCTGGCCGCGGCGGCGGGCAAGACGGCCGCAGGTGCCGCCGCTGCACAGCCAGTTGCAGCGAATCCGGCCGCAATGCGCCGCCTTGCCGCGCGTCGGATGGGTCCGCAAGCCCTTGCCGCCCAGCGTTGGCTGGATCCGATGGCGAACGCGATGGACGTCGCGGGTCGTGCCCCGCGCGCCCTGAGGATGGCGGAGTCCGCGGCAGAGCTCGCGTTCTTGCAGCCTTCTGCCGATGTCGGCGCGGCCTGGAACGGCGCAGTCTCGAACGGCGCAACAGCGGAGGAGTCGTCGGCCAGCGAGCCGGGCGCAGCCTCACAGCCGCGTGGTGCACGGCGCGCCGCCGCCGGTCCGGTGCCTGCCTTGGCCCCCCAGGCCGGGCAAGCGGCACCGCAGGCCCATGCCGTGTCCGCGGGTTCCGCGGCGGCAGCCGGTGGAACTCAACGTTATCAGGCGGGAACCGCACGATCCAGCGCGGCAGCGGACCGCGCAGTGGTGGCGCCACGCGCATGGGCCACGGCCGCCGGTGCGCAGGCGGCGTCGCCCGCAGCCTGGGCGATGTGGGTGGCGCGCGGTGGTGGCAGGGCGCCGACGACCGCCGCGGCGCCAGCTGCCGTCCCCGCTGCAGCCGCGGCCTTGCAAGCTGCGAGTGATTCGACGTCTGTTCAAGGTGCCGCGGTTTCCGCGCGCAACTCCGCCTCGCCGTTCGCGGCGCTGACGCGTTCCGTCGCCTTTGCGGCACAGCGCCTGGAGCGCTGGCATGGGGCGCAGCAGCCCTTGCACGCGAGTTCGGCGTTGGCTTCTCAGGCCGGTGCCGGCGCTGCCAAGACGGGTGCCGCGGCGGACAAGACCGCGCCGCGCGCCACGGCTGCGGCCCGTGCTCAAGGTGCGGCTGGGTCGCAAGCTCCGGCATTCGCATCGACTTCTGTCGGTCCCGATGCCGAGCCCGGTCAAGCTGCTGCTGGCGCCTTCGCGGCGGAGCCTGCCGCTGCCCGGTCGTCGCGCGCCTCGGTGGGCGATCGCTACGCAGCGCTGTTTGGTGCCGGCAAGGCGGATGTCGCGGCGCTCGGCCAGCTTCTGCCGCGCTGGACGGACTGGCTTGCGCGCACCGATCGGGCGCAGCAGGGCAGGCGCGAGGCTGACGCCGGACCGTCCGCGGACGCGGCTGCGCGGGCTGCCGCTCCTGGCTATGCGGCGACGGAGACTGGCGCTGGCGACCTGCTCTTGCCGGCGGCTACCGAGGCGTGGGCCGAAGAACACCGCGACGCGGAAGCCGGCGCAGCGCAAGGCCGTGCGCCAACAACGGGATCCGCTCGCGCGGCGCGTGGCCGCGCAGCAGCGGCACAAGGCACCGGCGCCGCACCCCAGGCGTTCGTCGCGGCACAGCCGGCGGCTGCTCGGCGCGCGGCGGCCGTGACCGGTGTGCCGCAATGGCTTGTTCCGCAAGGAACCTTTGCCGCGGCAACGGCGGCCCTGGCGCGGACGGCGGCGGCGCGCGCGGACGTGGCTCGCTCGGCAAATGCCCAAGGGCTTGCCGCAGAACGCACTGAATTTGCAACGCGCTCCGCGGCGGCTCCGGCCGCAGCGCAGGCTGCGTGGCAGGCATCGGCGGCGGCGGGCGGCGCACAGGCTTCGGGTCGTGCCGGCGCCGGTGAGCCGGCGTTGGCGGCGGCGGGCTTTGCCGGTCGGCTGTCCCTGCGGCACCTCGCTGGCCTGGTCCCCATGGCGGAAGCGGCGCGCTGGCTGCCGGCGTCCGTCGAAGGCGGATCGCGCCTCGCGTCGGCACCCGCTGCGGCTGCAGCGGAGAAGACCGATGTGCTGTCCCAAGCCTTCGCCGCGGCGGCAGCGCCACGCGCCGGTTCCGCGACGTTCGCCGCACGCGAACTCCGCGGTCCGTTGGCCGGAGCGGCCGGTGCCGGCGAGTACCTGGTTCCCGGCGAGGAAGTCGCGGGAGTGTTTGAATCGGTCGGTGGATCGCAAGCAGTTTCAGAGCGTTCGCGCGCACGCGCCGATGGCGCACGCCCGGCCGCGTCCGTCTCCGCCGGCCTCTTGCGCGCCCTTGGATTGCCCCAAGCGAGCGGCGCACCTGCGCGGGCCGACGTGGCTGGCGGCAGTGCCGCTGCGCCTGGATCCGCCGCAGCGGCCGGGCGGTTGTCGGCGGCGGCCGCAGCGCCTGCTGGCAAGGCGACGGCAGGGGGCCTGGCCTGGACGCGGGCCGCCGCGGCGGCGATCGACCGCATCGTGGCGCACAGCGCGAACATCGCGAACCGCGCCGGCATGGCGAATGGTGCCGGCACGGCTGGCGACGCCTTGGCTGGTAGTGCAAAACATGGTGCGTTTGCTCAGCTTTCGCCAAGCACGCGCCGCTCTCTGCTGGACTTTGCCGCCAGTGGCGGTCTCGAACAGCTGGCCGCCCGTCCAGGCGGCTTGCGCGACGCCATCACGCCCTGGCTGGAGCAGCACGTCGCCCGTGGCGCCGCCGCCTCGCGACCGGATGCGGGCTCCGCGCAACGGGATCTGCGGATCGCCGGCGCCTCCGAGACTGACCTCGTCGCGTTGCAGCCGGATGTTGCGTTCGCCGACGCAGCTGCGCCGGAGTCCGCATCGCGCCGCGCCGGCGTGTCCGGCGAGCGTTCCGCAAAACTGCGCGCCGTGGCAGGTGATTCCGCGGGTGCGCAGGCGCCGGGGACGACCAGCTCCCCGCGGTCTGAGGCGGCTCCCCGGTTTGCCGGCGCTGCCCGCCTGCAGCAGCTTGCCGCCGGCCTGCGCGATGTTCGTGAACCCGCGGCCTTGCGCGCGGCACTGGCGTTGTTCGAGTCCGGGGCTGCGGTGCCAGCGGCGGCAGAGTCCGTGGCGCGCGCCTTCCTGTCGCGCTGGTTCGGTCAGCCGGCCGCCGCGCCTGGTGCGCGGACCGCCGCGGCCAGGGAGATCTCCGCGAAGGACGGAGCGGCCCAAGAGCTGCTGGCCCTGCGTCGCGGCGAAGCCTGGACGGGCGCGTCGACGCCGGCGCGGGAATCCGCCGCAGCGCAGCCGACGGGACGCCTGTCCCCGGCCGCAGCGCGCGAGGAACCGTCGGAAATCGTGCTCACGGGTCTTGCGGCGTTGGCCGCCCTGCAGCAGCCGGCGGCCGAGCGCGAGTTGGGCTTCCAAGCCCATGCGCGCAGCCTGCGCGGTGCCGAGACCGAGCGTGAACTCCTTGCTCCGTCAGCAGAAACGGCATCTTCGGCAGAGGGCGGCGCCGCAGAGGCCTCCGCGTCCTCCATGGCTTCGGCGCCCTCCGCCTCGCGGCGCGGCAAGTCGACGGCCGTGCAACTGCATGAGTTTGCGCCGGTCGGTCTACGTCGCGGTCGCGGTCTGCTCAGCAGCACCCGGCGCGGGGCGGGCTTGCTGCGCGTCTCGCCGCGCGGTCCTGGCGCCCAGCGCGTCGGCTACGGCGCGTCGGCGCTCGGCACCGGCGAGATGGTCGGCCTGGGCAACACGGACAGCAGCGAATTCTTTGGTGATTCCGGCCCGATGCCGGCGGCCGCGGCCGGTGCCGATCGCTTGAGCGGCCTCGTGCAGGCGCGCCGGTCCGCCCACGGCGGTCGCGGTCACGTCGCTGCCGTCGCTGCCGGTGGCGGTGCCCAGCGCAGCTTCGTGTCGCCGCGCTCCCAGGACGGTGCCGGCGCAATTCCTGGCGATTTCAGCTTCGGTTCAGAGGCTGCACTGTCCGGGGCTGCACTGATCAATCCAGCCGCAGCCTTGCAGTCGGCGGTCGAGGACAGCGCGCGGTACCGTGGCGCGACGGCGGCCGGCCGCGGCATCCAAGCGGGCGCCATGGCGCGTGTTCTGTCGGTGACTTCCGAGCCGTCGGCCAACATGCTGCCGCTCGTGGCGCCCGCAGCCCACGCCCTCGTGGCGGCCGCGGCGGCCAAGCCGCTGAGCGAGTCGATTTCGACCAGTGGTTCGGATCCCACGCAAGGGATGCCGATGCTGGGGCAATCGCACCACGGCAAGGGCGGTGGCCACGACGGGCACGCGCAAGCGGCCGAGCACGCGGAACAAGCGGCCCAAGACCTGGATGCGCTGGCGCAGAAGATCGCGCGCTCCGTGATGGTGCGGGTCAAGAAGGAAAGAGAGCGAAGGGGGTTGCATGGCTGAGGGCACGTTCCAGAAGGCGCGGATTGCCGTCTACAAGGACGACCACGTCAAGACGGGCAAGGGCGCGGACATGGAGTTCGTGGAGTTCTACTTCAATCCCCAGGCCGTGCGGGTCACCAAGACCCTCAAGCCCAAGGAGCAGAAGACGGCGGGTCAGAACGCGCCGGCGCCGCAGTTCACGGCGGGCGACGCGGCGAAGATCGAGTTCGGCGAGCTGTTGTTCGACACGTTCGAGACGCGAACGAACGTCTACAACCAGCACGTGTCGCGGCTCGAGTCGCTGATCCTGCTCGACGAGCACCTGCACCGTCCGGTGCGCGTGATGTTCAGCTGGGGCACCGGCTGGGGCGACGCGCAGGGCCAGATCAACACGGGCCTGTGGTTCGTGACCGGGCTCGACGTCAACTACACGATGTTCCTGCCCAATGGCACGCCGGTGCGCGCCACCTGCAAGCTGACGCTGACCGAAGTGCCGAAAGAGGCGCCGACCAAGTCCAGCCCGGACACGGCGCACGTGCACCTGGTCGCGCGCAGCGACACGCTGCAGGGCATCGCGTTTCGCGAGTACGACGATCCGGCGCAGTGGCGGCGCATTGCGGAGGCCAACGGCATCGACGATCCGCTCGCGCTCCAGCCCGGCCGCCGGCTGCTGATTCCGCCAATTCTCAAGTAACAGTGTCTGGTTCCGTGGCGCCGTAACGCGCCCGCTCCTGTCTTCCGGGCCTGCGGCCCGCCAGGTATTGGGTTCCGTGGCGCCTTAACGCGCCCGCTCCGGTCTTCCGGCCTTTGAGGCCGCCAGATCGCGTCAGGGAGATGGATCGGCCATGGACAAGCACACACCGGAAATCACCATCAAGATCGACGGCAGCACGTCGATCGCCACCGACAGTGGCCAGAAGCTCGAGACGCGCGGCGGATCCGGCATCGTGTCGGTCCAAGTCGACTTGCGCTTGGACAATCCGGACTTGTTCGCCGTCGAGTTCGACATGATGGCGCTAGAGCAGCTCAACCTCATCGACGCCTTCAAGCCCGGCTCCGAGATTGAGATCTCCATGGGGCTCGAGAAGTCCGGCGTGCTGTGCACCGGCGAGGTCACCTACATCGAGCCGAGCTTCGATGTGGAAAGCGGCTACCGCACGACGATTTCCGGCTACCACAAGCTGCACCGGCTGACGCGCGGCCACCGCTCCTTCACCTGGGGCGACGGCATCAAGGCGGACCAGGTGCCGACGACGGCGGTCTCGGACATCATCAACAAGTCCAAGGCGCACGAAGGCTCCAAGACCAGCGACAAGATGAGCGTTGGCCAGCTGACGTCGACCGACCTCAAGCTCAAGTACATCCCGCAGTTGAACTTGTCGGACTTCGAGTTCCTGCGCGCCATCGGTGCGACGCTGGAGTACAAGGCCGAGCCCGACGCCACCTCCAAGGTCAAGTTCGTCAAGCCGGATCCGTCGCAGACGCCGATCGTCAAGCTGGCCCGCGATCGCAAGGAGACCGGGACGGTCTTCATCCTGCAGGCCAACTTCCGCCTCTCGACCGTGCAGCAGTACGCGGCCGTCGAAGTGCGCAGCTGGGATCCGGAGACGAAGAAGAACATCGTCGCCAAGGTGACTTCCAGCTCCTACTCCTTCGCCGCTTCGGTCAAGGGCGCGGCGGACACCGGCAAGGGGCTCTACGGCTCGGCGTCCGACGGCCGCAAGTACGTCGTCGTCGACCAGCCCGTCGGCTCGCAGGCGGAGGCCAAGTCGCTGGCGCAGTCGCTGTTCGACCAGTTCTCGATGGACTTCATGACCGGCGAGGCCGTCATCAACGGCGATCCGCGCATCGTGCCCGGCTGCACCGTGGAGTTCGTCGGCTTTGGCAAGGCGTTCAGCGGTGTCTACCTGGTCACCTCCGCGACGCACAGCTACCGGCCCGAAGAGGGCTACCGCACCACGATCGCGGTGGCGCGCAATGCCAAGGGTGCATGACGCAAGTGCAAGCATGGCTTGCACGTTGCGCGTTTCAGTGTTGTCGGGTCGCCGAGCGCGCCGATGCGGACGCGCCGGCTCCGGAGAGCGCCGATCAGCGCCGGTGGATCGGCACGCTGGCCCGCAAGCCGCGGAAAGCTGACCACTCGGTCAAATTCACTTCCGCGGCGCAACGTTGTTTTCACCGAGCGTTGACACCTGCGCTTTGGCCGCTACGATGGCCCGGCTGCGCCAGCTTTGCTGGCCTTGCGGAAAACCGTGATGCGTCCTGCCGACTACGACCAAGAAGAGCTGCTGATGATGCTCCAAGACGCCCTGACCGCCGTCGCGGCCGGGCGCACGGAAGGGCACCCGTGTCCCGTCTGCGGTCGCGGCAACCTCGTGTGCGAGGGCGACGACGGCTGGGTCAAGGTGACGTGCCCGCAATGCGGTTTGGACTTCGAGGGCTTCCTGAACTGATTCCGCCTGGCTTCGAGGGGTGAATGGCCAAAAGCTTTCTCGGTCGCGGCATGAACTTTCCCCTCACGGTGAACTCCGTTGGCGGCATGGCCATGTCCGAGGGCGCCGACAACATCGAGCAGGGCGTCGAGTGCATCATCGGCACCGCGGTCGGCGAGCGCGTCATGCGGCCGAGCTTTGGCTGCCGAATCCACGACTTCGTCTTTCACCCGAACAGCGCGGCGACCTCCGGCATGGTGGCGTTCTACGTGCGCGAGGCCCTGCACAAGTGGGAGCCGCGCATCACGGACATCAAGGTGACCGCCGGCCCTGATCCCAAGAACGAAAACGTCCTGATGGTGGATGTGAACTACAAGATCCGCTCGACCAACGTCGATCGCAACTTCGTGTATCCATTCTATCTCCGGCGGGAGCAAGACCTATGATCCCGAGTCCGAACCTTGACGACCGCACGTTCGAAGACATCGTGCAGGAAGCCATCCGGCTCATTCCGCAGTACTGCCCGGAGTGGACCAACCACAACCGCTCCGACCCCGGCATCACGCTCATCGAGCTGTTCGCTTGGATGACGGAGATGACGCTCTACCGGCTCAACCGCGTGCCGGACAAGAACTTTCTCGCGTTCTTGGAGCTGATGGGCATCACGCTCACGCCGCCGCAGCCGGCGCGCACGGTGCTGCGCTTTGCCATCCACCCCAAGGCGGACAAGGTGCTGGTGCCGTTCGGCACGAGCGTCGGCACGAAGCCGGGCAGCGACGGTTCGTTCTCGACGTTCGAGACCGAGATCGACCTGTGCGTGACGAACAACGAGCTCGTCAAGTGCATGAGCCAGCACCACGACACGTTCAGCGACAACACGGGCCTTTTGGGTCGCAAGCGCGAAGGCGTGCCGCTGTGGGCGGGCGTGCGCAGCGTGGAGCGCTTCCTGTACGTCGGCGACAAGCGCCTGGAAGCGTTCAATGAATCGAGCCTGCTGTCGGTGCGGACGACCGCGACCTCCGACGTGTCGCAGGCGCTCGTGCGGATGCTGGAGTGGGAGTACTTCGACGGCGAGCGGTGGCGCGAGCTGCAGAGCCCGTCGCTGGAGACCGATGCCGACCAGGTCGCGCTGATGGGGCCGCCGGCCATGGCGCCGACGACCGTGGGCGACTTCACCGGGCTGTTCCTGCGCGGCCGTCTGTCGGAAGTGCCTGCGTCGCCTGCGGATACCATTTGCGATCGTGTGCTGATGCGGCTGGAGCTGGTCGGCGAAGGCGAGCGCCCGGACCTGGCGCTGGCGAGCATGGAGGGCGACCTCTTCCTGAAGCTCGACCTGGATCGCAACATCCAGCCGTTCGGCCGCGATCCCATCGTCGACCGCGCGCTGTACCTGCAGTCGGACAACGTTTTTGGCCACCCGGACGCGGACATTCGCATCGACGTGGAGCTGGCGGACGCATCGGCCGTCGCGGCGCCGCAGGCTTCGCCGGATCTCGTGCTGTGCTGGCAGTACTGGAACGGCAAGAAGTGGAAGACGTTGGGGCGCTCGGGCTTTGGCGACTACGACGTGGAGGACACCGGCCTGGATTTCCGCGACGAGACCCTGTGCCTGACGGCCAGCGGCCATGTCGCCTTCAAGCGCCCGAAGGACCTCCGCCCCGCGGAAGTGAATGGCAAGGAAGGCTTCTTCATCCGCGCCCGCATCGAGCGCGGCGACTATGGCGTGCAGGGCACCTACGAACTCGAAGACGATCGCTGGGTTTGGAAGGACACACGCCCGCTGCGGCCGCCGACCCTCAAGTCCATCATGCTGCGCTTTGTCGAGCAGGAGCACCCGTTCGAGCGCGTGGTCGCCTACAACGACTTCGTGCACACGGACTACACGACGATCGCGGCGGAAGAGGTCAAGCCTTTCCAGCCGTTCCAGCCGGTGTCCGAAGAGAGTCCGACGCTCTACATGGGCTTTCGCGACCCGTTCCCGAACGAGCGCAACCAGATGTACTTCGAGCTGGCCGAAGCCGAAGGTCCGGGTCGGCGGCTGCGCGCGGGTGCCGGCCAGACCTCCAAGCTGCTGAGCCACGTGCACGCCGAGCAGGTCATCAACTGGGAGTACTGGAACGGCAAGGACTGGTCGTCGCTCATTACCCAGGACCACACCTACGGTTTTACGCAGAGCGGCTTTGTCGAGTTCGTCGGCCCGAAGGACCACCGGCTCAACAAGCGCTACGGCGAGAACCTGCACTGGGTGCGCGCGCGGCTGGAGTTCGGCGGCTACGACGAGCCGCCGATGCTGCGCAATCTGTGGCTGAACGCTTGCTATGCCAGCAATGTCACGACGTATGGTGAGACGGTGCTGGGCGCCTCCAAGGGCCTGCCGAACCAGACGTACAAGTTCGTGCGCGGGCCGGTGCTGCCGGGCCAGGAGATCTGGGTGCGGGAGCGCGACAAGCCGAACGCGGCCGAGGCCGAGCAGCTCACGGCGTGGTTCGGCAACCAGTACCTGCTGCCCGATCCGGACGGCGACGGCTGGTTCGTGCGCTGGAAGGAAGTGGAAAGCCTTTACGAGTCGACGCCTTCCTCGCGCCACTACACCAAGGACGTCGTCACCAACGAAGTGCACTTCGGCGATGGCATCCGCGGCATGGTGCCGCCCAAGGGCGACCGCAACATCGTGTGCAAGCGCTACCAGGTCGGCGGCGGCGAGGGTGGCAACGTCCCGCCGGACAGCGTGACCGTGCTGCTGCAGGCCGTGCCGTACGTCGAGAGCGTGCGCAATGTCTTCGCGGCATCAGGTGGTTGCAACCTGGAGACCATCGAGGAGGCCAAGCTGCGCGGGCCGCACTCCCTGAAGGCCAAGTCGCGCGCCGTGACCGCGGAGGACTTCGAGTGGCTGGCGATTGAAGCGTCGAACTCGGTGGCGCGCGTCTGCGCCCTGCCCGCGCAGGACCGCGAGGGCGAGGTCAGCGTCGTCATCGTGCCGAAAGTTGCGGAGAACCATCCGGATTTTCTCGACAAGCCGATTCCGTCGACCGAGCTGCTGCGCAAGGTCCGCAACCACCTGGCCGATCGCAAGCTGCTGTCCACGGTGCTGAACGTGCAGCGGCCGCAGTACCGCGAGCTGAGCGTGCAGGTCGAGCTGATCGTGTTGCAGGCGGCGGGCAGTGACCGCGTCAAGCGCGAGATCGAGCGTAGAGTCCGGATGTTCCTGCACCCGCTGCGCGGCGGCAAGGGCGGCAAGGGCTGGCCGTTCGGCCGGCCGGTGTACCGCGTCGACCTGTACCACGTCATCGAGGACGTGCCGGGCGTCGATTTCGTCGACCGCGTGCGGCTGATCGACGAGTCCACCAAGATCGAGGTCGACCAGTTCAAGGTCGGCGCCGGCGAGCTGGTGCACGTCGTTCGCGTGGAAGTGGTTGAAAAAGCGCACGAACGCATCGTGTAGGTTCGGAGTAGATGGTCGACACGAACACAATCGGCAAGGGCGGGCCGCTGCGGCCGATGGACCGGCGGGCCAAGAAGCTCATCGTCCCCGAGCTGACCGGCATGCCGCTGCGCGACGCGTCCATCGTGCTGGCGCAGGCGGGCTTCGGTCCGCCGGTGCCGCGCTATGTCGAGGCGTATGCTGCGGAAAATGACGTCGTGGGCCAGGCGCCGGCGCGCGGTCAGCTCGTCGACTCGAGCACCCCGGTGGAGCTGTCGGTCGCCAAGGCGAGCTGGGTGCGCTTCCTGCCGCAGCTCTACCAGGAGACGACGAGCGGCAAGAACGGTCTGCTCCACGAGTTCATGTGGATCTTCCAGCAGTTGCATGACCGGGTGACCCAGCAGGTCACCGACTCCGCACTGCTGTACCGGCCGCTGGACACCGACCCGCGCTTCCTGGAGTGGCTGGCGTCCTGGATCGCGCTGCACCTCGACCCCGATTGGCCGGACGAGAAGAAGCGGAAATGGCTGCGTTTTGCGCCCGCGCTGTACAGCATGCGCGGCACCAAGGCGGCGCTCTCCGAGCTGCTCGAGATGTACACCGGCGTCAAGCCGGAGATCCTGGAAAACCAGTGGCCGTTCGAGCCGTTCCGCGTGGGCGTGTCGAGCGAGATCGGCACGACCTCGACCATCCTGCCGCCGATGAACCTGGCGCATTGCTTCGTGGTGCACCTGCCGGTGCCGGCGAGCGCCATCAGCGATGACCAGATCATCCGCGTGCACCGCGTGATCCAGGCCGAAAAGCCTGCGCATACGCACTATTTCCTCACGTTTGCCAGCGATGAGGACACGTACGAGCTGCAGCCCTTCATGACCATCGGCGAGGAAGCCCTTTCCGACTCCGACCCCAACGAATGAACCACCAAGCACAAGCCCGCCTTGCCGCGGAAACCATGCCGAGGACACCATGACCGACATCTCCGACCGCAACTACAAGCGCCTGAACTTCTTTCGCGGCTTTCGCACGACGGAGAAGGACTGGAACGAGGGCGAGCGCTACCACGTCGAAAAGCACAAGCTGCACAACAAGATGATGCACGGTCCGGGCGTCGTGCCGCACGCGCTGGGCGGCCTGCGCGTGTCGGGGCGCGGTCGCGGCGAGCTGGCGGTCGAGGTGCAGAGCGGCTATGCCGTGGATGCGCAAGGCAATGACGTGTTCCTGTGGGAGCCGGAGATTCGCCAGCTCAACCCCGCGGACTTCAAGCTGCCGGCGATGGTGTACCTGGTGGCGCGCTACATCGAGGAGTTCACGGACTTCATTTCCTACAAGGAAAACCTGGACTTCAAGGGGCACCGCCGCATCGCGGAGAGCACCAAGGTCGAGTGGATCATCACCGAGCCCGACATCCACCAGGAGGTGGAGCTGTGCCGCGTGAGCCTGACCAAGGACGTCAAGCGCATCACGGACGCGAAAGACCCTTTCAATCCGCAGCCCAACGAGCTGGACCTGCGCTTCGTGCCGCTGGCGGGCATCGCCGGCAGCTTCGTGCCGCCGCAGACGCAGAACGACCTGCTGGAGATGGTGCGCAAGTCCAAGGTCGTGTACGCGTACATGTTCCACCAGATGCGCATCCTGCCGGCGGCGGACGTGCTCCACGCCTTCATCACGATGGAGATGCTGCTCGGGGCGCAGGCCATCGATCTGCGCAACTTCTTTCAGCTCTACCTCATCGTGCTCGGGCATCAGCAGATCCTGGTGCAGGAGATCGAGGCGAACGTGCCGCAGATCTCCAGCCAGCGCGACTTCGCCAACTTCAAGAAACACATCGAGATTTCCATCCAGAAGTACGACGA
>CAIXAA010000953.1 GCA_903917305.1 uncultured Myxococcales bacterium
TGGAATACGATTTGAAGCTCCCGGAAAACAGTGCACTGACGAAAGAAGACCTTGCCGTGCTATCCAAACAGGCGAAAGAGCAAGGTCTTACAAAAGAGCAAGCCGAAGCGCAAGTAGTTTGAACGTCTCGCAAAAGGAGCATGTCATGGCCCAGATCACCTTGAAAGGCAACCCGGTGCACACCAGCGGCGAGCTGCCCGCAATCGGCGCACCGGCACCCGATTTCCGCTTGACGGGCACGCAGTTGGCCGATGTCGGCCTGGCGGCGTTCGCCGGGCAGAAGCTCGTGCTCAACATCTTCCCCAGCCTCGACACGGCCACCTGCGCCGCGTCGGTGCGCCGCTTCAACGCCGCCGTCAGCGGCCGCGGCGACGCCAAGGTGCTGTGCATCTCGCGCGATTTGCCCTTTGCGCACAAGCGCTTTTGCGTGGCGGAGGGGCTCGACAACGTAGTGTCGCTCTCGGAACTGCGCGACCTCGACTTCGGCCAGCGCTACGGCGTGCGCATCCTCGATGGCGGGTTGGCGGGGCTGCTGGCGCGGGCCGTCGTGGTCGTCGATGCGAGCGGAAAAGTCGTGCACACGCAGCTGGTTCCGGAGATTGCCGACGAGCCGGACTATGCCGCGGCCATCGCCGCGCTCGGCTGACCTCCAGGCCGCGACGCAAAAGCAATCGCACGGCGCAGGTTGAAGCGGCCCGCGGGGACAGCTAGGCTGCCCGGGCCACCGCAAGGGGGAGGCCCCATGTTCCATCGCTGCCGTACCGTCCTCTTGGCTTGCGCGATCTTGGCGCTGGCGATTCGCTGCGTGCCAGAGACCACGCCCGCGTCGGACACCTGGCCCGCGGTCAGCGGCACGGCGCTCTACGTCAGCGCCGGGAGCGGCAGCGACGCCGGAGACGGCACCAAGCAACACCCGTACTTGCACATCAGCGTCGCGGTCGCCAAGGCCAGCACCGGCACGACGATCGCGCTGGACGACGGCATCTACGTCGAGAGCGTCGTCTTGCCCGCCGGCGTGTCCCTGGTCGGTGGCGGCTCCGGTCGCGCCGGCCTGCAACCCAACGGCGGCATTGGCATCCGCGTCACGGGCACCGGCACATCGCGCATCGATGGGCTGACCGTGCTGAACGCCAAGGGCTTTGGCATCCGCATCGAGACGGCGAGCGCCACGCTGCACGACGTCACGGTCGATGGCACGGTCGCGGACGGCACCGACAAGCCCGGACACGGCGTCGCCTTGCAGCAGAGCGGCCCAGTCACCATCGACAGTTGCACGATCAACGGAAGCGCCGGCACCGGCATCATCGCTTGGGGCAGCGGCGCCGTGTCGATCATCGACCCGTTGTTCACCGTCTCGCCGGTCTCCACCGTCAACATCGGCAACAAGATCGGCATCATCGACCCGCTGTTCCTGCCGCGCAGCAACATCACGAACAACGCGGCCGGCGGCGTCGCCATCATCGACCCGCTGTTTGGCCCGGCCACGAGTTCGCTCACGGTGTCGCACAGCAACATCAGCGCCAACGGGCGCTATGGCGTCGCGGTCTACGGCGGCAGCCTCAGCGTCCAGAGCAGCGCCATCTCCGGCACGACCGGCTCCGCGATGGCCGACGGCATCGTCATCGCGGGCGGCGCCGTGCAAGCACCCAGCCCGCCCAGCGTCAGCATCGACAAGAGCTCGATGGTGACCGGCAACGGACGCACCGGTTTGCTCGTCGTCGGTCCGGCAAGTGTCGAAGTCGCCGGCGAATTCTCGCTCAATGGGCGCGGTGGCGTCTGGGCGGAGCACGCGCTCGCCAGCGTCCACCTCAACGCCGACGCGCACGTGGCGCGCAACAAGATGGTCGGCGTGGCCGTCTCGGGCGGCGCTTCGCTCGCGGTCGACGGCGCGACGATTCGCGAAACACAAGGCTTCGACTTCACGCCGTCAGGCACCAGCGTGCCGGTTTCGCTCGCGGACGGCATCGGCGTCTACACCGGCTCGCACGGGCGAATCTCCGGCGCACAGATCATCGACAACCCGCGCGCCGCCGTCTTGGGCCGCGACTGCGCCATCACGACGGGCGGCATGGCCGACCTCCTCGTCAGCGGGTGCACGATCAGCGGCAGCAAGTACGGCGTGGTCGTGCACGGCGCGACGTCCGCCATGGCGGCCGGCGGCCAGGATCCGGCGGCGCCGGCCAACAGCTACGACGCCGTCGGCAAGGCCGCGGACGACTCGGACCTCCCCGCGGACACGGGCTTGTGCAGCGACGGCACGACGTCCTGCGTCAGCAAGCCGTAGCCTCCTAGAACGACCAACCCACGTTGACGTTGAGGATTGGCAGCCACATCGCCGCGCTTTGGGCGCGCGTGACGGACGCCGGACCGCCGTAGCGTGCCGCAAGGACCGAGTGCGCGGTCGCTTCGCCGCTGCCGACGAAGTACTGGCCGCCGGCCTGGGCGTCGAGGGTCGGACCGTACCGGCTGGCCCATTTGAAGCCGAGGAAAGGGCCGCCGGCCTTGGCGGTGCCGGAGGCATCGACGCTGCCGCCTTCGATGACACGGGTGGCGGTTGCGTCGAAATACAACGCCTGTGCGCCGAGTTGCAATCCGAGATCGAAGTCGCCGACGAGGTAGACCTGGGCGCGGCCGCCCAGCTCCTTGATGGACACCTGCTGGCCGTCATAGGCGACCGTGCCGAGACCGCCGATGGCCGCGAGCCCGAATTTCGACCCCAGCCGCGCTTCGACGGTGAACTGGTGCAGGGAGAACGCGCTGTAGAGCGGCGACCAGAGCACCGTGACCATGTGGCCGTCGTCCACCTCTGACGGCGCGGCGTGGATGGTCTCGTCGACGGCGAGCGCGGGCCGCACGCCGAGAATAGCCACGACGAACAGGCAAATACCTATGAAAATACGCATGAAATTACCTCATGCGGGATTCCGCATGCGCAACAGGTCTTTCACGGTATGGGTTGCCGCAAGGCACGGCCAGGATCAAAAACGCAACTCAGCCCAGGCGCGCACGGACATCGCGCACCGCGGCGACCGACGCTGTTTGGCCAAAACGTTGCGCGAGATCAAGCGCTTCGTCGGCAGCGCGGCGCGCGTCCGGTGTCTGGTCGATGGCTGCCAACGCCAGCGCGATGAGCCGCAGCGTCTCCGGCAGGTTCTCCAGGCGGCCGATGCGCCGTTGCGTGCGCTCGGCGGTGCGCAGCGCCTCCAACGCCTCGTCATTGCGGCCGAGATCGAGCAGGACGTTGCCGAGGTTGGTCTCCGCCGTCGCCACGCCGATGACGTCGTCCATCGCCTTGCAGGTGCGGCTGACTTCTCGGTAGACGCGCTCGGCTTCGCCCAGACGGCGTGCGCGGTAGGCGACGTTGCCGAGCGAGAGCTCCGCCATGGCCGCACCGATGTCGTCGCCGCTGCGGTGGAACGCGGCCTGCGCTGCGCGATACGCCGCCTCCGCCTTGGGGAAATCGCCGGCCCGCGAGGCGCCGTGCCCCAGCCAGGTGTGCAGCCGCCCGATGCCGGCGTACAGCTCGATTTCCTCGAGGTGACTCGCGGCCTTGCACTGTGCCAGGGCCTGCTCGGCAATGGCGCTCGACTCCGCGTGCCGACCGCGCCGCTGCAGCACCATGGCGATGAGGCTGATGGCGAAGATCGAAGCAGCAAAGCCTTCCGGCTGCCTGCGGGCGTCATCGACGGCCTGACGCAGCGCGGCGATCGCCTCGTCGGGCTTGCCCATCCCGTCGAGCACCTGACCACGCAAGCGCTTGGCGCGCAGCCGCCACGTCAGCAACTCCGGATCGTCGCCGCAGGTTTCGATGGCCGCCGCCGTCGCGTCCAGCGCGCGCGCCAGCTCACCCACGCGCATGCCCGTCTCCGCCAGGCCGACTTGCGCCGCTGCCAGCGTCTGCCGCGCCTCCTCGGTGTAGGGCTGGGCCGCCAGCCAACCCGCAGCGACGTTGGCTGCCGCGTCGAAGGCATCGAAGGCATCGCGGTTGGCGAAAGCGCGCACGGCGTCTTCGGCATTGCGCAGGAGCAGGCGCGAGGCCTCCGGACCGTCGCCCGCCTCGCGGTAGTGATCGGCAATCAGGGCGCCAAAGCGCGGCGGACGCGGCCCCGGCCAGCGCGCGAGCCACTCCGCGGCCCGCCGGTGCAGATCGACGCGGGCCGGTCGCGCCAAGGCTTCTGCCGCCAAGGCCGCCAGCGCCGGGTGCCGCAGCGTCAGTTCGCGTTGCCCGACGAAGCTTTGCGTCCGCGACGGCACCGCCAGTCCGGCCTGGCGCAGCCGCCCCAGCTCCGTCTCGCCGATGTCGCGCTGCAGCATCGCCGAGAGCATGCCCAGCGGCGCCGAGCCGCCCGCCACGGACAGCGCCTCGAGCAGGGAGCGCTCCGGCGGCGGCAGGCGACCGACGCGGCGCAGCAGCAGCTCCGCCATGGACCGCTCCAGCAGCCCGAGCACCGCCGCCTCGCTGCGCAGCGCCCACCCTTGGGTCGTGTGCTCCAAGACGCCTTCGTCCGTCAGCGTGTCGACCGCCTGCTCGATCTGACCCGGCATGCCATCGGCGAAGCGGTGCAGCGCATCGACCAGCGCGTCGGGCGGCTCGAAGCCGTCGAGCAGCTCGCGCACCAGCTGGCCGGTCTCCGCCGGCTCCAGGGGCTCCAGCTCCACCGGCGCCGTGCGCGCCGGCGGCAGTTGCAGCGCAGCCAGCACGGCTTCGGCGCGATCATCGCGCACCGGCAGCAGCAGGAGCAGCGGCATGTCCTCGCAATTGCGCGCGATATGCCCAATGAGCCCCAGCGTCCCCGGCCGCGCATGCTGCAGCCCCTCGACGACGATGGCCATCGGCTGCTGCTGGCACAGGCCGCGCACCAGCGCGACCCAAGCCTCGAAGGCGGCTTGCAATTCGGCTTCGCTCGCCGGCTGCGGCACGCGCGAGTCCGCCGGGGCACGGTCCAGGCCCAACATGCGCGACAAGGCGTGAACGCGGCGCTGCAACCGCACCGGATCGCCGTCGTCCAGGCCGGGCAATTGGCCAAGGCGCGCCTCGAGATCCGCCTCGGGCGCATCCGCCAGCGCGCCGCGCACGAGATCGACGAAAGGCTGCCACGCCGTCGGCGCTCCCGCCGCGCTGCAGCGCAGCACGTGCAGGCGCCACGGACCTTCCTCGACTTCCAGGCGGCGCAGCAACTCCCCGCAAAGCCTTGACTTTCCGACGTCCGGACCGCCGCGCACCGGCACGACCACCAGCGAACGCTCGCGCCGCACCTTGCGCGCCGCCCGCGACAGCAAGGCGAGTTCGACCTCGCGCCCGACGAGCGGCTTGGCCA
>CAIXAA010000954.1 GCA_903917305.1 uncultured Myxococcales bacterium
ACGAAGCCGAAGCCGCGCGAACGACCCGTCTCCCGGTCCGTGATCACCTTGGCGTCGACGACCTCCCCGAAGCGCTCGAAAGCAGCGCGGAGTGACGCGTCGACCGTGTTCCAACTCAAGCCACCGACAAACAATTTCTTTCCCATTGAAACTTCTCTCTTCTTTACGTGCTTCTGACAGCCCTCTGCCCCCCCGCATGCAACCGATTTGCACCGAGGGTGACCAATACTACCATGGGGTAGTCTGTGTTAAAAGAGCTTGTTGACAGGACGGCGCAACTGTGTGGCGCCGTCGGCCCGCAAGTGGGCACGGTAAGAAAAGACTCAATGATTCTCGTCTTGGGTGTTTGCGCAGCGCTCGGGGAAGCTCGGGGAAAGTGACCCTTCGACTCGTCCGGCCTTCGGCGGACTCGCTCAGGGTAGCTGACGGGGCCCGAGCGCTGCGCGCTCACCCGTCAGCTACTTCGGCGCCATGCGCAGCGCGCCGTCGAGCCGGATCGTCTCGCCATTGAGCATGACGTTCTCGATGATCTGCACCGCCAGGCGGGCGTATTCGTCCGGATCGCCCAAGCGCTGCGGGAACGGCACGGTCTGCGCGAGCACGGTCTGCACCTGCTCCGGCAGGCTGGCGAGCATCGGCGTCTTGAACAGGCCGGGCGCGATGGTGCACACGCGGATGCCGATGTTGGACAGGTCGCGGGCGACGGGCAGCGTCAGCGCGCGGATGGCGCCCTTGGACGCCGCGTAGGCGGCCTGGCCGATCTGGCCCTCGAACGCCGCGACGCTGGCGGTGTTGATGAAGACGCCGCGCTCGCCATCGGCGCCGGCTTCGGTCTCGGACAGGCGCGCGGCGGCGAGGCGCATCGTGTTGAAGCTACCGCCGACGTTGACGGTCAGGACCTTCATGAACAAGCCGAGGTCGTGCGGGCCCTTCTTCGAGATGGTGCGCTGCGCGATGGCGATGCCGGCGCAGTTCACGACGACGTTGACGACGCCCCACTTGGCCTGGGCGGCATCGAGCGCGGCCGTCACGTCGGCTTCACTGGTGACGTCGCAGGGGGAGAAGATGGCGTTGCCGCCAATCTCGGCGGCCACGGTCGCGCCGGCGCTCGAGGGCAGGTCGCAGACCACGACGCGCGCGCCCAGCTTGCCCAGGCGCAAGGCCGTCGCACGTCCGAGTCCAGAGGCACCGCCGGTGACCAGAGCAACCACGCTTGAAATGTTCATCGTTTTTCCTTGGTTGAAGGGACGCGCCGCCTCGGTCTCTTGGCCGCCAGCGCTGCTGCGCGCGAACGCTGTCAGAACGGCGGCCAAGGTGCAACCGGCGCAGCCTGCGGCGCCGCCGATTGCCTGTCCGCTTGCCGTGCCGGCGTCGCATCTGGCGGCGAGCAAAGCGCGGGCGCTGCCGTTGCCGGCTGGTGTGCCGCGATCTCGGCACCCTGCGCGCACCGCCGTTTTCGCCCCGGCGTGTCGAGTTGCTTGAATCTTCTGGCTAATCAGCCGCGTGCGGCGCTGCTTGCCCAGGCCGTGCCGGCGGGGCGCTCCAGGCTCAGCAGGAAGCGTTTGCGATCCAGGCCCCAGGAGAAGCCGCCGAGCCCGCCACCCGCCGCGAGGACGCGGTGGCAGGGCACGAGGATGGGGATTGGGTTGCGGCCGATCGCACCGCCGACGGCGCGCGCCGCGCGTGGACTGCCGGCTTTTGCTGCGAGATCCGCGTAGCTGCACCACTGCCCGCAGCCCACGCCGCAGAGCGCGACGAGGACGCGCTGTTGGAAGGCCGGCAGGCCGCGCAGGTCGATGTCGATGTTCAAGCTCATGTCTGTGCTGGAGAAGTACTCGCTGAGGCAGCGGGCGGCGCGCTCGGCGTCGGCGGTTTCGCTGGCGCGGCGGCAGGGGAAGCGGCGCTCCAACTCCTGCCACGGATCGCGATCGCCCTCGGCGGCGAGGAAGCAGACGCCGCGCGGCGAGCAGGCGACGGTCAGCGGGCCAAAAGGCGAAGCAAAAGTATGCAGTTGAATCGGCACGGGCCGGTCGCTGGCGAGGACGGGATCGGTGGCAACGGTCATGGTGCGCCTCTCTTGGTCGCAGCGCCGCCGGCAGGAGTCCGATCCCGCTTGCACCGCGCGCGTGCAGCCGAAATGGACCGCACCCCCGCCTCGACGTCAAGCGGAGCCAATGCTACAAGGGCGCGCCATGGAGATCCTGGACACACTCGCTGAACTGCATACCGAAGAGGCCGCCCGCTGGCGTGCCCACCATCAACGGCTCGCGGAGAACCTGCGCAGCCACCTCGCGACCGTGCGTCAGGGCGGTCCACCGGTGGCCCGGCAGCGGCATACGGAGCGCGGCGCCCTGATGGCGCGCGATCGCGTCGACCAGCTGCTCGATCCGGGCAGCCCGTTCCTCGAGATCGCGCCGCTGGCTGCATGGGGCATGTACGAGAACTCCGCGAATTCGGCGGGGATTGTCACCGGAATCGGCCGCGTCATGGGCCGCGAAGTGATGATCATCTGCAACGACGCCACCGTGAAAGGCGGCTCGTACCTGCCGATGACGGTGAAGAAGCACTTGCGCGCCCAGGACATCGCCGCCGAGAACCGCCTGCCGTGCATCTACCTCGTCGATTCCGGCGGCGCCTTCCTGCCGCTGCAGGCCGATGTCTTCCCGGATCGCGAGCACTTCGGCCACATCTTCTACAACCAGGCGCGCATGTCAGCGGCGGGCATTCCGCAGATCGCCGTCGTGCTGGGCATGTGCACGGCGGGCGGCGCGTACCTGCCGGCGATGTCCGACGAAGCGATCATCGTCCGCAACCGCGGCACCATCTACCTGGCGGGGCCGCCGCTGGTGAAGGCCGCGACCGGCGAAGTGATTACCGCGGAGGAGCTGGGCGGTGGCGACATCCACACGCGTGTCTCCGGCGTCGCGGACCACCTCGCGGATGACGATGCGCACGCGCTGCAGATCTGCCGCACCATCGTGGGCACGCTGAACACGCCCAAGCCGGTGCAGGGCATCTTCCGCGAGCCGGAGCCGCCGCGCTATGATCCCGAGGAGTTGCTGTCGGTGGTGCCGGCGGACCTGCGCACGCCCTACGACGTCCGCGAAGTCCTCGCGCGCGTGGTGGACGGCTCGCGCTTCCACGAGTTCAAGCCGCGCTACGGCACGACGATCGTCACGGGTTTCGCGCACATCCACGGCATGCCGGTGGCCATCCTGGCCAACAACGGCGTGCTGTTCTCCGAGTCGGCCTTGAAGGCCGCGCACTTCATCGAGCTGGCCTGCGCGCGCAAGACGCCGCTGCTGTTCCTGCAGAATGTCACCGGATTCATGGTGGGTTCGCAGGCGGAGCACGGCGGCATCGCCAAGGACGGCGCGAAGATGGTGCACGCCGTCTCCGTTGCGAATGTCCCAAAGATTACGATGATCATTGGCGGAAGCTACGGCGCCGGCAACTATGGCATGTGCGGTCGCGCCTATGAGCCGCGCTTCCTGTTCACCTGGCCGAATGCGCGCATCTCGGTCATGGGCGCGGAGCAGGCGGCTGTCGTGATGACGACCGTCAAGCGCGACCAGCTGGAGAAGGAAGGCAAGCAGCTGTCGGCGGAGGAGGAAGAGGCCATCCGCGCCCCGATCCTCGCGAAGTACGAGGCGGAGGGCAATCCGTACCACGCGACCTCGCGGCTGTGGGACGACGGCATCATCGAGATGACGCAGACCCGCGACGTCCTCGGGCTGGCCTTGTCGGCGTGCTACAACGCGCCGATCGGCGAGTGGCGGCCGGGTGTGATTCGAATGTAATCCTGAGCACTTTCGCACTGATCCGGCGGCGCATCGCTGAAGTCCGCGCGGCGGCGCACTGCACGATGGGAAGCCTGGAAGACAGTTGAACCAACCGGAGTCGCCATGATTCGCCTCGAACTCTCCGCCGGCATCGGCCGCATCACCCTCGCCCGCCCCGAGAAGCGCAACGCCTTTGACGGCACCATGCTCGCCGCCATCGGCAAGGCCATCGGCGACTGGGGCGACGACCCCGCCTGCCGCGTCATCATCCTCGGCGCCGACGGCCAGATGTTCTGCGCCGGAGCGGACATCGGCTGGATGGCCGAACAAGCCATGGACGGCCCGGAGGCCAACCGCGCCGGTGCCCGCGCGTTGGGCGCCGTGTTCCACGCCATCGCAAATTCGCGCAAGCCGGTCGTCGGCCGCATCCAGGGCGCAGCCCGCGGCGGCGGCGTCGGGCTCGCGGCCGCATGCGACATCTGCGTGGCGTCCACCGCCGCCTCCTTCGCGCTGACCGAAGTGCGCCTCGGGCTCGTCCCCGCCGTCATCTCCCCGTTCGTCGTCGAGCGTCTCGGACCCAGCCAGGCGCGGGCGCTGTTCATGACCGGCGATGCCATCGACGGCGCGGAGGCCTACCGACTTGGCCTGGCGCATCACCTCGTCGCGCCTGCCGATCTCGACGCCAAGGTGGATCAGATCGTCCAGTCGCTGCTGGCGGGCGGTCCGGAGGCGCTGCTGGCCTGCAAGCAGCTCGTCGCTGACGTCGCGTTTCGCCAGCCGGCAGAAGTTCTTGAAAAAACTGTGGAAGCCATTGCGCGCAGGCGCGAGTCGGCGGAAGCGCAGGAGGGCATGGGCGCCTTCCTCGAGCGCCGCCCGGCCGCTTGGATTCCGCAGGCGAAGTAGGGGCGACGCGCCCCTGCATCGTTTCTACTGAGCGTGCCGCCTGGCCCAACACCTGGGCGAATGCGTGGGGAAGATGAAGAAAGTGCTCATCGCCGGTCGCGGCGAGATTGCCGTGCGGATCGCCAGGGCCTGCCGCGTGCTGGGCATCGGCTCGGTCGCGATCTACTCCGACGCCGACGCCGGTGCGCGCCATGTGCGCAAGGCCGACGAAGCGGTGCGGGTCGGCCCCGCGGAATCGGCCTTGTCGTACCTGGACATCGCCGCGGTGCTCGCCGCCGCTCGCTTGACCGGCGCCGACGCCGTGCATCCCGGCTACGGATTCCTGAGCGAGAATCCAGATTTCGCCAGCGCCGTCGCCGATGCTGGCCTGACCTGGATCGGACCGCCCGCGGCCGTGATTGCCCCGATTCGCTCCAAGACCGCGGCCAAGGACGTGGCGCGTGCCGCTGGCGTGCCGACGGCGCCGTCCGCCGTGCTGGACGACCTGTCGGAGGCGGGGCTGCAAGCGGCTGCCACCCACGTCGGCTTCCCGCTGCTGGTCAAGCCAGAGGACGGCGGCGGCGGCAAGGGTATGCAACGCGTTGATCGCATGGAAGATCTCGTGCCGGCTGTGCAAGCTGCGCGCCGCGTCGCCGCGTCGGCCTTCGCGTCGGACCGGCTGCTGCTGGAGCGCTGCATCGAAGGCGCCCGCCACGTCGAAGTGCAGGTGCTGGGCGATCAGCACGGCGACGCCGTCCACGTCTTCGAGCGCGACTGCAGCGTCCAGCGCCGCCACCAGAAGGTCATCGAAGAGTCGCCGTGCCCCGTGCTCACGCTGGCGGAACGCGCGGCGATCTGCGAGAGCGGTCGCGCCTTTGCCCGTCATGTCGGCTATGTCGGCGCAGGCACGGTGGAATTCCTTTTCGACCCGGTGAGCCGCGCCCACTACTTCCTCGAGATGAACACGCGCCTGCAGGTGGAGCATCCCGTGACCGAAGCGGTCGTCGGGCTGGATCTCGTTGTCACGCAACTGCGCATCGCGCAAGGCGCGCGGCTCGCCGAGCTGTTCGGGCCCGAGGGGCTGCAGCAGCGCGGCCACGCCATTGAAGTGCGCGTCTATGCGGAAGATCCCGCGGATGGCTACGTCCCGCAGGCCGGGACGCTGCAGCGCGTCGTGTGGCCGGATGCGCCGATGGTGCGCGTCGATGCCGGCTTCGAGACCGGCGACGTGGTGCCCGTGCACTACGACCCGATGCTGGCCAAGATCATTGCGTGGGGCCGCGACCGCGAGGAGGCGACGCTGCGGATGCTGGCCGCGCTGCGCGAGACGGTCGTCCACGGCGTCGCGACGAACATTCCGATGCTGATCGATGTGTTGCAGCAGCCGAGCTTTGCGCGGTCGGAGGTCAACACCGGCTGGCTCGACGCGTTCTACGGCACGGAAGGACCTGGCTACGGCGTCGCACCTTCGGATGCGGCCCTGCTGGCCCTCGCCCTGGCCGGACCGGGACAAGCCGCGGCGGGCGCGGCATCTGCGCGCCATGCCGCCGGACCGGCAGCTGCCAGGGATCCTTGGGACATGCTCGTCGGCCTGCGCGTCGGAGGAGGGCGGTCATGAAACGGCAATTCGAGGACGCACGCGGCAACCGCTTCGAAGTCAGCTCCAGCCCCGCGGCCGACGGCGCGCACAGCGTGGAAATCCTGCGCGGCGAGGGTGCCGTGCGCCAGGACGCCCGCGTGCGCCGCGCGCCAGGCGGCGAGTGGCTCGTCGAGGTGGGCGGCATCACCCGCACCGTCTACCTCAGCGTGGGCCAGAACGACACGTGGATCAGCTCCCTGTCCGCCGGCGACTCCCTGAGCCACACCGTGCGCTTGAAGCCCGTCGAGCAGCGCCGCGCCGGTCGCGGAGATGCCAATCCGACTGCGCACTTGCGCTCCCCGATGACGGGTCGCGTCGTCGTCGTGCACGTGGCGGCGGGCGATCATGTGGTGAAGGGCCAGCCGCTCCTTGTCGTCGAGGCGATGAAGATGGAGCATGTGATCAAGGCGCCGCGCGCAGCTGTCGTGCTGCGTGTGGCCTGCGCGGTGGGACGGCAGGTGGAAGGCGGCGCGGAGCTCGTGGAGCTGGAGCCGGAGCAAGCCTGAGCGCTTGTGCGTTGCTTTCCAGGCCCTGAATCAGGAGGTCTCGCATGGTGACGCCGCGTCCGGTCGAGGTGGTCGAAGTCGGTCCGCGCGACGGCTTGCAGAATGAGCGCGTGCGGATCTCGACCGGCACCAAGGTGCGCTATGTCGAGGCGTTGGCGCGCGCCGGTGTGCGCCGCATCGAAGTCTCGTCCTTCGTGCATCCCCATGTGATTCCGCAGCTTGCCGACGCGGAGGAAGTCTTTCACCAGTTGCACCGCGAGCCGGGCGTACGCTACAGCGCCCTGGTGCC
>CAIXAA010000955.1 GCA_903917305.1 uncultured Myxococcales bacterium
ACCTGCGGGCGACGGGCGCGGACGTGTCCGCCTTCCTGCGCGAATTGCTGAGCGATTCCGCCGCCGAAGAGAGCGTGGACATCGCCGCCGTGTTGCGGGCGGAGCTGGACGAGCAGGTGCGCGTCGGCCGTCTGGATCCGACCGTTGGGCAAGTGCCGTTGCGGCCGGAGGATTTGAAGACGCGCAGTGTCTCGACGCTGGAGCTCGCGCCGCTGTTCGAGCGGCTGGCGGCGGCGCCGCTGGAGGATCTGGCCGATGGCGGCGGCCGCGCGCTGAGCCTGGCCGAGCGGCTCGAAGGCGCGGCGACGCCGGCGCCGGGTGCAACGTCCAAGGCGAAGTACGGTCGCGCATTGCTGATCGCCGCCGCGTTTGTGGCGGCAGCGGTGGCGGTCTGGGCGATCTTGTGGAAGAAGTAGCGAGAAGGCCGCGTGGCGTGACCTTCTTCGGGCCAGCAGGCAACCAATCGGGCGCGCGCCTTCGGGCGTGGAGGTGCAAGTGAAGTTCTTCGTGGATACTGCAGACATTGGCGAGATCCGCCGCGCGCTGGCTTGGGGCATCCTGGACGGCGTCACCACCAATCCCTCGCTGGTCGCCAAGACCGGGCGCCGCTTCGAGGACGTCAAGCGCGAGATCCTGGCGCTTTGCCACGGTCCCGTGTCGCTCGAAGTCACGACGGAAGACGAAGCCGAGATGATCGCGCAGGGCAAGGCGCTGGCCGCCGAGGGTCCGCAGGTCGTCGTCAAGCTGCCGCTGACGCGCGCCGGCATCGCCGCCTGCAAGGCCTTGACGGATCTGGGGATCAAGACGAATGTGACGCTTTGTTTCTCGGCGAACCAGGCGATCCTGGCCGCCAAGGCTGGGGCGACCTACGTCTCGCCGTTTGTCGGCCGCCTGGATGACATCTCGATGGACGGCATGGCGCTCATCGAGGATATCGTCCAGATCTACCGCAATTACGGCTTCACGACGCAGGTGCTCGTGGCGTCGGTGCGCAATCCCGTCCACGTGCTGCAAGCGGCGCGCATCGGCGCGGATGTGTGCACGGTGCCGTATGGCATCCTCGATTCGCTGTTCAACCATCCTCTGACGGACAGCGGCAACGCGAAGTTCATGCAGGACTGGAAGAAAGTTCCGGAGTAGGCGTGCAATCTCGACCCAGCGAGCAGCCCCACGGCCGCACGACGCCCCTGCATGTGCGGGTGCTCCGGACCCTGGAAGACGATCACGTGCGGCGGCCGATGCGCTGGGCGATGCGGGTGCTGCTCGCCTTGGCGCTGGCCGTCGCGGTGTTCTGGCAGGGTGGCGCCTCGATTTGGGCGCTCAAGCTCGAAGGCGCGCTGGTCGGCCTGGCGCTCGTCGTGGCGGTCGCGACACGGGCGCGCACGACGCTGCGGGTGCGGGCCGCGCTGCCTTGGCTGGGGCTGGGCGTCATCACGGCCGCTGAGATCATTCCGTTTCCCCACAGCGTCGTGGCGTTTCTGTCCCCGCGCGCCGTGCAGATCGCCGACGCGAGCCGCGCCGCCCTGGGTCTGGCGCCTTCGTCCCTGCTGCCGCTGGCGCTGACGCCGGGCGACGCGGCGCTGCAGGCTGCGCTCTACCTCATCGCCGGCACCTGGGCGGTGCTCGCGACCATCGCGCTGGCCGGCTCCACCGGCACCCAAGCCACGCGCCTGCTGCGCTCCGGCTTCATCATCCTGGCGCTGGTCGACGCGTGGATCTGGCTCGGCGCCTACAGCCCGATGGCCGGGGAGTTCCTGCCGGACGGCATTCCGCCCCTGCTGCAGTACCTCTGCCTGGTCAACGGCAACCACCAGTCCGCGCTGACGAACCTTGCGTTCGCGCTGGCGCTCGGCGAGGTCGCGCGCGCCCCGAACATCCGCAAGCAGACGGTCCAAGGGCTGTTTGCCACCTTCCTGGCGATCGCGGTGATGCTCATCACGTCGCGCGGCGGCGTGCTCATCATGTGCATGACGCTGGCCCTCAAGATCGCCACGCTGCCGGCACCGCCCAAGTACCTGCGCGTCGACAAGTCCAAGCGCGAGGATCATTCGCGTTTGCGCATGGCGGCCATCATCGCGGCGTTGATCCTGGCTGCGGCCGTCCTCGCGTTGCCGGCGCTGGAGCGCGAGTTCCTCGTGGCCGATCTGAGCCACGACGCGAAGTTGTCCAGCTTCGAGCGCCTGCCGCACCTGCTTGCCGGCAGTTGGCTGACGGGCACCGGGCCCGGCGGCCTGGCTGTCGTGGCGGGCATGCACAGCGCGGGTGGCTTCTACCGCGTTGAATTCGCTGAGAACATCGTCCTCGAACGGCTGTTCGGCGGCGGCATCCTCGTCACGCTGGCCTGGTTTGCTGGCCTGTTCTGGGTGGCGCGCGACCTCTGGCGGCGCCGCACCGGCGTCGAGGGCGCGACGGCGCTGCACATCGGCCTTGGCCTCGTGCTCGTCGCGAACCTCGTGGACTTTTCGCTGGAAGTCTCCGGCGTCCTGCTGTCCTTCCTGGCCATGGCCGCCTGCCTGGAGCGCATCTCGGCCGAGCACGGCCGCTCCACCGCCGCCGCCGACCACCGCCGCAGCCATGCCACCTGGGTCGCGGTCGCCGCCGTCGCCCTGCTGCTGGCCGGTGGGCTGCTGGTGCGCGCCGACCGCGGCGCCACGCGCCAGAGCGTCGCCGCGCTGCAAGGCAAGACCGCGGCGCAGATGCGTCAGCGCATCCTCCAAGATTTCGCGTACGATCATCATTCCTTCTACCTGCTCGGGCGCCGCATGCTCGAAGACGGCGATCGCAAGGGCGCGGTGAAGGCCTTCGACCGCGCCGTGCAGCTGCGGCCGGACAGCAAGTTCGCGCGCCTCTTCCGCTTGACCGCGCGGCTGGGCGAGAACGACCCCAAGGGTGCCGCCGACGATCTGCGCTGGCTGCTGCGCAACGGCGACAACGAGACCGTCGCCCTGGTGCTGCAGACGTGCATCACGCTGCCCGGCGGCGACAATGTGCTGGTCGCTGTCGTGCCGGGCCTGCTCGACAAGAGCTACGACATCGCGGTCATCCTCAAGGACCGCCGGCCGGACGTCGTCGAGCGGATCGCGCTGGCGATGCGCGCCCTGCATCCGGGCAAGCACTTCGCGATCGACGGCATCGTCGGCCTCTTGTACCTGCGCATGGGCAAGCTGGAGCCTGCGGGCCGTCTGGCGTCCGTGCTCCTGGCCGATCCGACGACGCGCGCGGCCGGCTACGTGCTGGAGGCGTCGATCCTGGTCGAGCAGAAGCACTACTACGAGGCGTACCACCTGCTCAGCGACGTGTGCGACAAGGATCCGAACAACTTCGATGCGTGCGGCGGCGCGATGTACACGATCCTGCAGTCCGGGCGGCCGCTGGACGCGTACCAGTATGTGCGCTCGCGCATGCCCTACCTGCGCAATACGCCCTCGCAGGCAGCCACCTACAACTACTG
>CAIXAA010000956.1 GCA_903917305.1 uncultured Myxococcales bacterium
CGCACGTCATCCCGCGCCCGCACGCCAACGTCGACTCGGTGCTGCCGCTCGGCCGCGCCCCGGCGCCGGCCAAGAAGTAGAGCGTCTGTGCAAGAATGTCTTGCACAGGACGCGTTTTCCTAGTTGTCTGGCCGCCAAGCTCACCGATGCGGATTCGCGGCGACGCGATGGAAACAACCCGACAGTGTTGTTTCCATGTCAGAATCGGCACCGCCAGGTCGGATCGAGGTTCAGATGCTGCTCGGCAAGGTAGTCGGCACCGTGGTGTCGACCAAGAAAGAGCCGGAGCTGGAAGGCTTGCGCATGCTGCTCGTGCGCGAGCTGGACGCTTCCTGGCAGGCGACCGGCAAGATCATCGTCGCCGTCGACGCGGTGAGCGCGGGCGATGGCGAGATCGTGCTGTTCGCCGCCGGCTCGAGCGCGCGCCAGACCCTGGCCACCAAGGATCGTCCCGTCGATCACGTCATCATGGCGATCGTCGACGTGGTGACGGCGAATGGCGCGGTGGTCTACGACAAGCAGCACGACGCGTAGGCGCGGCGCTACCCCGGCGGAGGCAAGGCCCATGTTGGATGAAGCCCGCATCAACGCCATCGTTGCGGAGGTCGTGCGCCAGCTCGGCACCGGCAAGTCGGCCGGCGCTGCCAGCGCACCGCTGATCCGCGTTCCAAAGTACTCCAGCGGAAAGTTCGGTCTCTTCCAAGACATCGACAGCGCGGTCGCCGCCGCGCGCGAGGCATACGCGCAGCTGCACGAGACGCCCGTGCACGTGCGGCAGCGCGCGATCGAGAACATGCGGCGCACGTCGCTCGACCACCTGGAAGAGATGGCGGTGCGCGCGGTGGAGGAGACGGGCCTCGGGCGCGTCGCCGACAAGATCGAGAAGAACCGGCTGGTGGCCTTGAAGACGCCCGGCATGGAGATCCTGGCTCCGGCGGCGACGACGGGCGATTTCGGCCTGACGCTGGACGACCTGGCGCCGCTGGGCGTCATCGGCTCGATCACGCCGACGACCAACGCCACCGAGACGATCCTGAACAACGCGATCTCGATGATCGCCGCCGGCAACACGGTGGTGTTCAACGTGCATCCGAGCGCCAAGCGCACGCTCGCCTGGTTCACGCAACTGCTGAACAAGGCTTGCGTCGAGGCCGGTGCGCCCGACAACCTGATGACGCTCATCGACGAGCCGACCATCGAGAGCGCGCAGGCGCTGATGAAGCACCCTGGCATTCGCTTGATTGCGGTGACGGGCGGCGGTCCGGTGGTGAAGGCGGCGCTGAACTCGGGCAAGCGCGCGGTGTGTGCCGGTCCGGGCAATCCGCCGGCGGTCGTCGACGAAACGGCCAACCTCAAGCTGGCGGCGCGCAACATCATCGATGGCGCCTCGCTCGACAACAACATCATCTGCATCGTCGAGAAGGAGATCATCGCGGTCGCGTCGATCGCCGATCAGTTGAAGCGCGAGTTCGTCGCCGCGGGCGCCTACGAGCTCAAGGGCGCGGAACTGCAGGCGATGGAGAAGCTGCTCATCGAGGACGGCCACGTCAACCGCAAGTTCGTCGGCAAGAATGTCTCGGTGATCTTGAAGGAAATCGGCGTGCGCGTCTCGGACGATTGCCGCATGGCCTTTGCCGAGGTCGAGGAAGCGCATCCGTTCGTGCAGCTCGAGATGCTGCTGCCGGTGCTGGGCTTCTTCCGCGTGCCGAACTGGGAGGAAGCGATCGCCGCCGCAGTGCGCTGCGAGCACGGCTTCTTCCACACGGCGACGATGCATTCGATGGCGATCGACCGCTTGGACCGCATGGCGCGCGCCACGAATGTGTCGATCTTTGTGAAGAACGCGCCGTCCTTCGCGGGCCTGGGCATGCGCGGCGAGGGCTACACGGCCTGGACCATCGCCGGCACGACCGGTGAGGGCCTCACCAACGCCCGCACGTGGACCAAGCAGCGCCGCTGCACGCTTTCCGGCTTCTTTCATATTACCAGAGCAATTCGAGGCTGCCTTTGCACGACACTCTGGCCGCCATCGAACTGCTCTCGGTGCCGGCGGGGTTGTGCGCGCTCGATGCGCTGTGCAAGCAGGCCGCGGTCGACGTGCTGTTTGCCGGCGACATCGACCCCGGACATTTTCTCGTGTTGTTCTCCGGAGATCTGGCGTCGGTCGAAGCGTCGCTGGCGCAGGCCGTGCTAGAAGGTGGCGCGGACGTGCTCGAGACCCTGCTGCTGCCGCAGGCGCACGAGGGGCTGCACGCCGCCTTGCGCGGTGCGCTGCTGAGCGCGGCGCAGGCCGAAGACGAGGAGACGGCGCTCGGCATCCTGCAGGCGCACACGGTGATCGGCACGCTGGCTGCGGTGGATCGGGCGCTCAAGGCCGCGTCATTGCGCGTGATTCGTCTCCGCTTCGCCGCGGAACTGGCCGGACAGGGCCACGCCGTCCTGGCGGGACCGCAATTCGACATCGAAGCTGGATTGGAAGCGGCCCAGGCCGATCTGCCACCTGGCGTCGTGCTGCAAGTGCGACGCATCGCGCGTCCTGCTGCCGAAGTCTTTGCTGCCGCGGCACAGCGCCCGCCGGGAGCGCGCGCGGTGCGCCCCCTTGACGCTTAGGCCCCATGCCTGAAAATAGCGCGGCGCGTCGGTTCGCCCGCGGCTGCCGCCGACGCAACGCCCCGAGGAGTCCCTGCCGCATGGCTGCCATTGCCCCGATCGAAAGAGCCATCAAGGACATCGCCGCCGGGCGCATGGTCATCCTCGTCGACGACGAAGACCGTGAAAACGAAGGCGATCTCGTCATCGCCGCCGACAAGGTCACGCCCGAGGCGATCGCCTTCATGGCCGAGCACGGCCGCGGCCTGATCTGCCTGGCGATGGACGGTCCCTACATCGAGCGACTCGAACTGCCCGCCATGGCGGCGCAAAACGAAGCGCGCCTCGCCACGGCATTCACCGTCAGCATCGACGCCGTGTCCGCCGGCGGCTACGGCGTGTCCGCCCGCGGCCGCGCCGAGACCATCCGCCGCGCCATCGCCCACGACGCAAGTCCCAAGGACTTCTGCATTCCCGGCCACATCTTTCCCTTGCGCGCGCGCCAGGGCGGCGTGCTCGTCCGCACCGGCCAGACCGAGGGCAGCGTCGATCTGGCACGCCTCGCCGGCCTGACGCCCGCCGGCGTCATCTGCGAAGTCATGGAGCCCGACGGCACGATGAGCCGCCTGCCCAGCCTGCTCGAGCTCGGCGAACGCTTCGACATCCCCGTGGTGACGGTGGCCGACCTCATCGAGTACCGGCTGCAGTCGGAGCCGCTCGTCGTGCGCGAAGCCCAGAGCGAATTGGCCACGGAGTTCGGGCCGTTCCAGATCGCGATCTACCGCTCCCTCGTCGATGGCGGCACGCACGCGGCGCTGACCTACGGCGATGTGGCCGGCGACAAGCCGACGCTGGTGCGCGTGCACCGCGCCAACCTGCTGAGCGACGCCTTCGGGTTCGCCCTGTCGAGTGGCCGCCGCAACCTGGCCGCCGCGATGGCGACGATCGCCCACGCGGGTGCCGGCGTGCTGATCTACCTCGACGTCGATCGCGACGCCGGCGCCCTGGCGCGCGTGCTGCAGAGCTACGTCGAGCGCAGTGCCGGCCGCGCCTGGCCGCCGCCGGAGTCGGCGCACGCGCCCATGGACTTCCAGGAGTTCGGCACCGGCGCGCAGATCCTGCGCGATCTGGGCCTCAAGAAGCTGCGCGTGATGACCAACCAGCCGGTGCGCCTGCGCGCGGTGTCGGGCTATGGCCTGGAGATCGTGGAGTGGTTGCCGGTCGGCGATCTGGAATCTCCGGCGACGTTGCCGCCCGGCGCGGAGGTGCGGTGACAGCGAGGCTGCAGATTGCCGCATCTTTGTGTGTGCTTGGCGCCCTGGCAGTTGCGTGCACGGACCCGTGTGCCTCTTTGGCAGAGCGGACTTGCGCGCGCGGCGGCTCTGCGACGGCCGTTTGCAAGAAGTTGCAGGCTATTGCAGCCGCGCCCCAAGCAGGCGACAAACAAGCTTGCGAAGCGGGTCTGGCGTTCGTGGACGAGTTGGAGAGGCGCTGAGAGGCGAGAAGAAAGACGAGAGGGGAGACGGGTTTGGGCACGATGTTCGGCCGATTTGAGTTGCTCGATCGCATCGGCCTTGGCGGCATGGCCGAGGTCTGGCGCGCTCGCGTGGCTGGCGTCGGCGGCTTCGAGAAGATCCTGGTCGTCAAGAAGATCCTCCCTGCTTTCGCGCAGAACAAGACGTTCATCGACATGCTGCTGGCCGAGGCGCGCCTGTGCGCCGTGCTGCAGCACACCAACATCGTCCAGACCTACGAGAACGGCGAGATCGACGGCAAGTACTACATTGCCATGGAGTATGTCGCCGGCCCGGACCTGTTCAAGATCCTCTCGCGCGCCACGCAGGTGCAGCTGAGCATCCCGCCGGAGTTGTGCCTCTTTGTCGCCTCCGAGGTAGCAAAAGGCTTGCATTACGCGCACAACGCTCGCGACCATTACGGCCGGCCGCTGCACATCATCCACCGCGACGTGTCGCCCTCGAACGTCATCGTGTCGGAGGCGGGCGAGGTCAAGGTGATGGACTTCGGCGTCGCGCGTGCCACGCCCGGCGGCCAGCAAAACGATCAGAACACGCGCTCCGGCGTCTTGAAGGGCAAGCTGGGCTACATGAGCCCGGAGCAGGTGACCGGCCAGCCGTTCGACCATCGCAGCGACATTTTCTCTTTGGGCATCATCCTTTACGAATCGCTGACCTTGAAGCGCCTGTTCCTCGCCAAGACGGACCTGGAGACGCTGGTCAACATCCGCGACGCCCGCATCGAGCACAAGTTCAAGAAGCACAGCTACATCGACGAGGGCGTGCGCGCCATCCTGCGCAAGGCGCTGGCGCGCGACGTCGGGGAACGCTACCCGACCGCCATGGCGATGCACGATGACATCGTCAAGTACCTGTTTGAGTCGCAAGTGCAGGTATCGACAAGCCTTCTCTCAAACTACATCGCGCAGCTGTTCGACCCGGCGCAGAGCCTGCAGCAGCCGCTCTCGCCGAGCGAGCCGCCGCCGGGCACGCGGCCGCAGCGCATGATTCCGGCGACGCCGCACGAAGTGATTCCCGCGTCGAATTCGATGACGTTCTCGCCGGAAGACGTCAAGAAGATTCGGGATCGCATCGCGGAGAAGAACACGGGCGAGGCCGCGGCCCCCGTGCCGGAGCTGCTGTTGCCGCAGCCGAACCGGACGATGAAGACCGACCCGGGCGCCGCGCACGAGCTGCCGGACCCGCGCGCCATCACCGCGCCGGTGACGGCCGGGTTGCAGCGCCGACCGCTGCCGGGGCCGCCGGCCAACGCGTCGCATACGACGGACATCGAGGGCCAGGCGCCGCTGGAGCCATCGGATCCGGGCCACACGCAGAACATCCCGACGTTGGCGGAGGGGGAGATCGCCGTCGCCGGCTCCGGGCGCGGCAGCAGCGGCGTCGGCTTTGGCAGCATCCGCCCGGAACCGCTCAGCTATACCGTCGCGTCGCTGTCCAAGGAGACGCCGGCGCCGACCTACCGGCTGCGCACCGGCGACGGCCAGGAGTTCGGCCCGCTGGCGCAGGGCAACCTCGAGTCCATGCTGCGGTCGCGCACCGCCAGCGTCGATGACTTCGTCAGCGTGAACGACGGGCCGTTCCAGACCATCCGCTCGGTGCCGAGCCTGCGCGCCACCGTGCAGGCGGCCATCTCCGGGCCCGGCGCCCCGACACGCCAAGGCGTGCTGACGCAATGGCAATTCGTGCGCCTCGTCTACGAGATGTACGCCGAGCGCGCCACGGGCTGCATCGAGCTCCGCCGCGGCGACGCCGTCAAGTCGGTCTACTTCAGGCGCGGCCGCACGCAGTACATCGCCTCGAACCAACACAGTGAATTGCTTGGGCCTTTCATGGTGGCGCACGGCTTCATCAGCCAGTCCGACGTCGACATGGCGATGGCGCGCGCGCGCTCGACCGGTGGGCGCCTGGGCGATTTGCTCATCGGCCTGAACCTCATCAAGCCCTTTCAGCTCTACCAGGTGCTCGAACGGCAGCTGCGCGCGAAGTTCATCGACGCCTTCTCCTGGGATTCGGGCACGTGGGCCGTGTTCCTGGGCGCGGAGCCGCCGGCGGACATCGTGCCGCTCGACATCGATCCGATCTCGGTGCTGGCCGAAGGCGTGCGCGAGCACGTGTCGCTGGCGGCGATCGAGCCGATGTTCGCGGACAAGCTGGACAAGCCGTTTGTCCGCGCCCGCAACCCGCTGATCAGCGTCAGCTCCCTGCGCCTGCAGCCGCGCGAGTCCAAGGCGGTGGCCCTGCTGCAGGCCTCGAGCACGCCGCGGCTGGCCTACGACGAGTGCCTGGGCAACCGGCAGCAGCGCCTGGCGTTGCTGCACGTGCTGTTCCTGATGCTGCAGACCGATCTCCTGACCTTCGAAGACGACAGGAACTGACCCGCCCATGCCGCAGCCCATCGCGCGCCCGCGGGTCATCGGCCATCGCGGAGCCCGCCGCCTTGCCATCGAGAACACCCTGGAATCGCTGCGCATTGCCTTGGAGGAAGGCGCGGACGGCGTGGAGTTCGACGTGCAGCGCAGCGCGGACGGCGAGCTGTTCATCTTCCACGACGATGACTTGCGCCGGCTGTGCGGCCTGGAGGGCTGCCCCGCGGACCTGCGCTGGCGCGACCTGCGCGCGCTGCAGCTCAAGTCCGGCGACCTGCCGCACGGGCGGATTCCGCACCTGGACGAGGTGATCGACCTGCTGCCGCCGCAGCAGGTGCAGATCAACGCCGAGCTCAAGGTCGACAAGACGCGCGGTCGCGACAACGGCCGGCCGCTGGCGGAGGCGTTTGCCCGGCGGATGCGCGGCGTCGACACGGGCGATTGGCTGGTGTCGTCGTTCGAGCGCATGCCGCTCGAAGTGCTCAGCGGCATGGAGCTGGGTGTGCGGCTGGCGGCGCTGGTGGAGCAGGAGCCGTGCGCGTGGCAGGGCCTCGCCGCCCAGGACCTTGCGCCGTTTCCGCTGGTTTCGATCAACCCGGAGTGGCCGCTGGTGACCGCGGAGCGCCTGGCAAAGTGGCGCACGCAGGGCTGGCAGGTCTGGACTTGGACGGCAAATGATGCCTACACCTGGTTCGCGCTGATGCAACACGGCGTCGATGCGCTGATCACGGATGATCCTGGTGGGCTCGTGCGTTTCTTGGAACGCGAACAAACCTGACCTTGGTGAGGAGTGCGAGGATGAAGCGGTTCTGCCCGACTTGTGATGCGATGGTCGATACGCCGGTGGCGGACGATCGGCGCTGCCCGCGTTGCCACCACACGCTGGAAGCGGCCTTGAGCGAAGATCCCGCCAAACCGCGCAGTTCCAAGCCGATCGTCGCGATTGCGGCGCTGGTGGTGGTGGCGGCGGGGGCGATCGGCTTCTGGCAGGTGCGCATGGCGCGCACGGCCGCGGCGCCGCCGGCGGAGGCAGGTGCCCCGCCAACGCAGGATCTGGCAAAGCTCATGCTGCAGGCTGGGTTGAAAGGGGACGGCGCCGTGCCGCCCGGGACGCCGGACGAGGCGCTCAAGAAGGCCGGCGCGGCAGCCAAGGACGCGCAGGGCGTGGCGGCGCTGCTGGCGGCGCAGAAGGGTCCGGGCAAGCTGCAGGCGCTGGCGCCGAGCACGCGTCGCAGCCATCTCGTCGAGAACACGGCGGCTTTGTGGGCGCAGGTCCAGGCCGGCAAGGCGGAGGCGATCCACAGCATCGAGGCGGCGTTCCTGGCGCAGGCGCTGCTGCAGGCGGCGGGGGCCAAGACCGAGTTGGTCACGGAGACCGCCGGGTTGCAGACGCCGATGCTGCTCAGCCGCACCCGCCTTGGCGTGCGCGTCGTGGGCGACAAGACCATCGTCGAGCCGTTGGCCGACCAGCCGATGCAGCAGCCGCAGGTGGTGCCGCAGGCGCAAGCGGCGGCGTGGTGGCTGGTGCTGCGGGCGCACAGCCACCGGGTGCGCGCGGAATATGCCCAGACGTACCTGGACTTGGGCGCGGCGGCGGCGCTGGCTCCCGAGGAGCCGGCGGTGGTCTTTGCGCGCGGCGTGGCCGACATCGACCAGGGTCTAGCGGACAAGGGCGTGCCGGAGTGCGAAGCGGCGTTGGCCAAGCGCGACGATGCCTTGGCGCGCCTGTTCCTCGCGGAGGTGGCGCAGGCCCTCGACCAGCCGGTCAAGGCGCTGCAGCGCACCGAGGAAGTGCTCAAGGCCCATCCCGACCTCGCCGAAGCGCTTGTTGCCAAAGCAGTTCTCCAGTTGCAGCGCGTCGCGACCGTGCCGGAGGAGCAGAAGGCGCAGCTGGTCAGCGAAGCGCGCACCATGCTGGACAAGGCCGTGACCCTCGACGCGAAAGTGCCGGGCGCGCGGGCGGCGCAGGCGCAGGCGGCGCTGCTGCAGAAGGACGACGCCGGCGCCGAGAAGCTGCTGCGCGAAGCGGCCCAGGGCGGCGATCTGGACGCGGGGCTGATGCTCTCGGATTTCCTGCGGAAAAAGGGCGACAACGCCGGCGCGGTCGCGGTGCTGCAGGGGCTGCCGCAGCGGCTGGACGACGACCGCTTCGTGCTCGCGCTGCTGACCGCGCTGATGGGCAACAAGGAGTCGGACAAGGCGCTGGAGATCGCGAACAAGGCCTACGCGCAGAGTCCGAGCAACCCGCAGATTGGCCTGATGCGTGCGGATTTGCTGCGCATGTCCGGCAGGACACAGGAGGCGATCGATGCGCTGGAGCCGCTCAAGAAGAGCGCCCAGGGCGACAAGATCGCGCTTTTGCAGGCGCAATTGCTGCTGCAGAACCACCAGGCGGACAAGGCGGAGGCGCAGCTGGAGGCGGTCGTCGCCAAGCTGCCGGAGTCGCGCGACGCGAACCTGCTGCTGCTGATGGCGTATGCGATGGCGCAGCACACGGACAAGGCGGAGGCGTTGAGCAAGAAAGCCATGGCGCAGAAGGTCTTGAAGCCCACGGAGGTCGCCGGCGTCTACCTGCAGTCGGGCGACGCGGAGCACGCGGCGAAGATCCTCGAAGCGGTGGTGCAGGCGAACCCGGCGGAGGCGGAGGCGGTCGGCACGCTGGCGATGGTCTACACGGCGTCGGGCCGCAAGAAGGACGCGGAGACGCTGCGCGACAAGGCGGTGGCGGCGGCGGGGGACAAGGGACCGGAGCTCAAGGCGTTGGTTGACAAGGCGATTACGGCGGCGGAAGGCGAACTCAAGCGCATGAACGAGCCGCCGCCGGCTGTAAATGGAGCGGAGTAGCCGATGACGACGTTGGCAGCGGACGCACCGCTCTCGGCAGCGCTGCTTGCGCTGGAAAGCTGGTGCCAAGACAAGGGGTTGCCGTTCGAGCAGGCCTGGGCCCTGCCGATCGAGAAGCTCGGGCGGACGCTGGCGCTGGCGCAGGCGCGCACCAACCTGGTCGGCGACGCGCGGCCGGCGGCGCTGTGCGAGCACCTCGCCGAGGCGCTGGCGGTGGCGGCGGCGGCGCAGGAAGCGCTGGGCCGGGCTCCGCACACAGCCGTGGATATTGGCGCAGGTGCGGGTCTGGAGGCGCTGACGCTGGCCTTGTGCTGGCCGCAGACGCGCGTGGTGGCGGTGGAGCCGCGCAAGCTGCGTGCCGCCTTCATCGCGGAGGCGGCCCTGGCTGCTGGGTTCGCGAATATCGAGGTGATTACAAAGACTTTGGCATCATGCGGCCTCGGTGCGGAGTTCGAACTGGCCACGGCGCGCGCGGTGTGGCCGGCGGCGGAGTGGCTGCAGCGCTCGCGGGCCCTGCTGGCGGCCGGCGGCGTGACGGCCGTGCACGGATCGGCCCCGGCAGCGCATCTCGCTGAATCTGTGGCGAGTCTTGAATGGCGCGCGTTGGCGTCGCGCGATGTGCCCGGCGAGCGCCGCCACGCGGTCGCCGTGTTCGCGCCTGTCCGCGGTGCCGCATGAGCCCAGCCGCGCCCGTGCCGTGGCGCCAGATCCTGCTGCGACTTTTCCTTGTGGGATCGGCAGCTTTTGTCCTGATTCCCGCCGCGCAGTGCCTCCTGCTCAACTTCGTGAATCCGCCGCTGACGCTGACGATGGTGTCGCGCATCGCGGCGCACGGCTGGGACGACGGCGAGTGGACGCTGCCGGATCACACGCCGGTGCCGATTGGCAGCCTGCCAAGCTTCGTGCCGCTGGCGGCGGTGTCGAGCGAAGATCGCCTGTTCTTCTCGCACCATGGCTTCGATTTCGCCTCCATCCGCCACGCCTGGCACCGCTACCGCACCGAGCCGAATGCCAAGCTGGTGGGCGGCAGCACGATCTCGCAACAGGTCGCGCGCAATGTGTTTTTGTGGCAGCACCGCTCCTGGCTGCGCAAGGGCCTGGAGGCCTGGTACACGATCTGGATGGAGCTGCTGGTGCCCAAGCGGCGGATTCTCGAAGTGTATCTTGGTGTCGCAGAGATGGGGCCGATGACGTTCGGCATCGAGGCGGCGGCCCAGCACTGGTACGGCAAGCCGGCGCGGCAGCTCAGGCCGAGCGAAGCGGCGCACATCATTGCACTTTTGCCATCACCGC
>CAIXAA010000957.1 GCA_903917305.1 uncultured Myxococcales bacterium
CCGGCCCTTGTCGCCATCACTCAAGTCGTCGGCTACGATGTTCCCCGTAGACGCGCCGACGCCTGCGGCCACCCAGGCCGCAGGCGAAGCGTGCCCCACCGTTGACAGCACAGCCCCGCTTCGGGTCTCATCCAGCGCACGACCCCCCAAAGGAGCAACCGTCATGGCCCTCACCCCGCGCGTCCAAGAAATCCTCTCGTGGTACCAGAGCGACAACCCCGGCGTGCGCGCCAACCTCGTGCGCATGCTCAACCACGGACGCCTGGGCGGCACCGGCAAGATGGTCATCCTCCCCGTCGACCAGGGCTTCGAGCACGGCCCCGCCCGCAGCTTCGCCCCCAACGCGCCCGGCTACGACCCGCGCTACCACTTCCAGCTCGCCATCGACGCCGGCTGCAACGCCTACGCCGCGCCGCTCGGCTTCCTCGAGGCCGGCGCCGCCGAGTTCGCCGGCCAGATTCCGCTGATCCTCAAGGTCAACAACTCCGACAGCCTCGCCAACGTCGGCGACCCCTGCTCGGCGATCACGGCTTCGGTCGACGATGCGCTGCGCCTGGGCTGCTCCGCCATCGGCTACACGATCTATCCGGGCTCCGACCAGCGCAACCAGATGTACGAGGATCTCCGCGAAATTACGTCGGAAGCCAAGGCCGCAGGCCTCCCCGTCATCGTCTGGTCGTATCCGCGCGGCTCGACGCTGTCCAAGTCCGGGGAGCAGGCCATCGACGTCGTCGCCTACGCCGCGCACATCGCCGCGGAACTGGGCGCGCACATCATCAAGGTCAAGCCGCCGACGGCGCACCTGGAGCAGGACGCCGCCAAGAAGGTCTACGAAAAGCACCAGATTCCGGTGGGCACACTGGCGGAGCGCATCGCGCACGTCGTGCAGTCCGCGTTCGGCGGTCGCCGCATCGTCATCTTCTCCGGTGGCGAGGCCAAGGGCGAGGCGGAGCTGCTCGAGGAGATCCGCGCCATGGCGGCCGGCGGCGCGTTCGGATCCATCATGGGCCGCAACGCCTTCCAGCGCTCGCACGGCGACGCCGTGGCTTTGCTGCACAAGGTCATGGCCATCTACGCCGGCCTCTGAGCCGCGCGCTGCCGGCCCCTGCGGCACAGCCGTTTTTGCTCGCTGTCTCGCTTGCTTCTTGCTATCCTTTCGCCGATTCAGGCGCCGGGGGGCGCCCAAGTCGATGAGCCCGCGGCATCTTTGCCGCACTGGAGCCCTCGCCATGCGTTTGCTTGACTCGATCCGCGCCCCGCGCGGGATCCTGACGGTTGGCCTCTGCCTCAGCCTGGCCGTCGTGGCGTTCGGCTGCAGCGACTCGAACTCGAGCAACAACAGCAGCGGCGTCGATCCGAACAAGGCGCTCGGCTTGAAGCCTGGGCAGTTGAAGACGTTCAAGTTCGTGCAGACCACCCTGTCGGCCGACACGACGGTCGCGGGCACGCCGGTCACGGTGACCTGCACGGCTGAGCCGGGCGATGTCGTCATCCCCCTGCCGACCTACACCGTGCTGCCGATCG
>CAIXAA010000958.1 GCA_903917305.1 uncultured Myxococcales bacterium
GCGGCGTCGCACTGCCCAGCAACAGCTGCGCCGCCTCGCCCAGACCGACCGGCACGCCGGCCAGCAGGTTCCAGACGGTTTCGATGTCCTCCGGCGCGACCTGGTTGCGCGCCGCCTGCACCAGCTGCTCGGCCTGTACCAGCGTCTCTGCCACGGCGCTCAGCGTGAGCTGGATCGCCTCGCGCTCCATGCGCGCTACCAGCGGCACGCCGTCCTCGCCGCGCACCTCCACGCGCAGCGCCTGCCGCGGCCGCGCGGACAGGATGCGGCCGACCCGCAGGCCGGTCTCCCCCGCCACCAGCACGATCGGCGCTGCCGCCGGCGTTTCCGTCATCGTCGAAATCCTTTACGTTCTCAATGCTTGTCGCAGCGCCTGCAGCAGCCACGTGTGGCGCCGGATGGGCGAGTCATTTGCCACCGCGCGCTCGATGGCCCGCAGTTGACCCACCAGGACGGCAAATTGGCGCGCTCGCGTCAGCGCAGTGTACAGCAGGTTGCGCTGCAAGAGCACATGGTGCTGCGCGTGCAGTACCGCGACAACGGCCGGGTATTCGCTGCCTTGAGACTTGTGCACCGTCACCGCGTAGGCCAGCACCAGCTGGTCGATCTGCGCCAGCGGGTACTGCACTTCCCTGTCGCCAAAGCGGATTTGCACCGTCGCTTCGCTCGCGAGCACCGGCTGCCGGTTGTCGGCCGGACCCGCAGCGCCCAGCACGCGCCCGATGTCGCCGTTGAACACTTCGAGATCGTAGTCATTGCGCACCTGCAGCACCTTGTCGCCGACGCGCAGCCCGCCGCCCACCGGCGCGCCATGCGGGTTCAAGGCCTCGCGCAGGTGCTCGTTCAGCGCCAGCGTGCCCAGCGCTCCACGCCGCATCGGCGCCAGGACCTGCACGTCGTCCACCGGATGAAACCCGTGACGCGGCAAGCGGTGTTGCACGATCTCCAGCAGCGCGGCGACCACGTCCTCCGGCGCGTCGCGCTGCACGATGAAGAAATCGGCCTCGGTGCCGCGCGCGGAGCTGACCGGCAGCTCGCCGTGGCGCACCCGGTGGGCATTCGCGACGATCGCGGAGCCCTCGCCCTGGCGGTAGATGTGGTCGAGGGCGACTTGCGGAACACAGCCAGATCGCAGCAGATCATCGAGCACCGCGCCCGGCCCCACCGACGGCAGCTGATCCGCGTCGCCGACCAGCAGCAGGCGCGCACCGGGGCGCAGCGCATCGAACAGCGCCGCGGCCAGCGGCACGTCCATCATCGACACTTCGTCGACGATCACCAGGTCGGCTTCGAGGGGCGCCTCGTGATCGCGCAGGAACCGCCCCTGGCGCGGCTCGAATTCCAGCAGGCGGTGCAGGGTCTTGGCCTCCTGGCCCGTCGCATCGGCCATGCGGTGCGCGGCGCGGCCGGTCGGCGCGGCCAGGATGATCTGCTGCCGGCTGAAAGCCAGCGCCGCCAGAACACCGCGAATGATCGTGGTCTTCCCAGTTCCCGGCCCGCCCGTCACGATGAGCAGGTTGCCTTGCAGCGCCGCCTCCACCGCCTGCAACTGCGTGCCCTGCAACGCGAAACCGAGCGCCGCCTGCGCTGCGGCCAGGCACCAGGGCACGTCGTGGGGCAGTTCCGGCTGCGGCGCCGCCAGCAGAGCGGCAATCCGCTCCGCGAGCTGCGTCTCGGCGCGCGCCAGCTCCGCCCACGCGACCTGCGGCGCCTCGTCGTCCTCCACAGGATGACACACGATTCCGCGGCCGCGGCACAGCGACGCCACGTGCGGCTGCAGCTCCGCCGGTCCCAGGCCGAGCACCTCGGCCGTGCGCTCGACCACCAGTTGCAGCGGCGGCGCGGTGTGGCCCTGCTGGGCCAACTCGCCAAGAGAAAAGCGAAACGCCGCCTGCAACCGGTTCGGATCGTCGGCGGCCACGCCCAACGCTCGCGCCAGGCTGTCCGCGGTGCGAAAGCCCACGCCCGCGACCTCGTCGGCCAGCCGGTACGGGTTTTCGCGCACTTTGCGAATTGTATCCAGCCCATACTGCGCGGCGATGCGCGCGCCGAGCGCCGGCCCGATGGCGTGGCCGTACAGGAACACCAGCGTCGCTTCCGCCTCCTCCTGGCGCTGCAAGGCTTCGAGCAGGACCTTGCGCTTGGCGGCGTGCAACCCGGGAACCGTGGCCAGCAATTCGGGATTCGTGCGCGCGCGGGTCAGCGCGTCCGGACCCAGGCACGCGACGATGCGCTGCGCCAACCGCTCGCCGATGCCGGGCATCTGCGCGGAGCGCAGGAACTGGATGACGCCAGCCTCGCTGCTCGGCAGCATGGGCCGCGCCTTGTCGACACGGAACTGCCGGCCCCAGCGCGCGTCGTCCTCGAAAGCGCCTTGCACTTCAATGGATTGCCCGGCCTCCAAGCCCCATAGCGCGCCCTTGACGGTCCAGCGCTCGGCGCCATCCTCGCTGGTCAGGCTGGCGATGCCGAAGCCGCGCGTCTCGTCGCGGTACACGAAGCGTTCGAGGATGCCGCGCAGCGCCTTGGCGTCGGGCGGCGTGGCGGGTCGCGCGCGCACGGGGGCGGGCGCGGCGAATTGCAGCAGGCCGGCGCTGTCGCCCATGCCTGCCCGGTGCCGCACCTTGGGCCTCATGGCACCACGGCCGGCGGAGCAGGCGGCCATTGCACTTGCAGATCCAGGTGTTCGTCCTTGCGCCACACGCCGACCTTGCACGCCGCGAGGCAGCCCTGCAGCAGCCGATCGACCTGGTAGCGCGCCCGCACGGGCTGGTCGCTGACTTGATCCACGATGTCGCCGACTTGCAGCGGCGCCTTGGCCTCGCGCACCACCAGCCCCGGATGCAGCGTCGCCGCGCGCACCTCGCGCACCCCCAGCCCCGGCGCAAAGCGATCCCACAGTTCGAGCGTCCTGGCCTCGCGCACCATCTCGGGCTCGTCGCGCTGTTTCGCATCGAAGCTCGGCAGTTCCGGGGCATTCCAGGCCAGCAGCGCCGGCACGTGGTCCACCAGCCCTTCGCCGCGCGTCTTGCGCTGCCCGTGGCCCGCCAGCGTCGCCGTGCCGCCGTCGATCAGCCGGTTCAAGGCTTGCGCGATCAGCCGCGTGATGCCCGGCCGCGGATCACCGCCCGTCTCGAAATCGGTCGGATCATCATCGGCTTCGATGACGACGTGCCCCAGTTGCCGCGGTCGCATGGCGTCGCGCGCCGTCACCTCGACGCGAATTCGCGAATCGAAGCCGCGCTGCCGGTACACCTTCTTCTTCGGGTCCTGTTGGCGTTCATCAATGATGTCGCGGGTATTTGTCGCGCGGTTCTCGGTCACCAGCACGTGCAGCGCGATCCAGCCGTGCACATCCACGCGGTGCGCCTCGTCGCGCATCAGCAGGTCGGTGTCGGTGGCCACCACGGCGGCCTCCTCCGGGCTCTTTTGCAGCGCAAAATCGAGAGGTCCCAGCACCGGCAGGTCCGTGCGCCGCAGCACCAGGGCCGCGACGTCATGGCTGCGCGCGACCGTCTCCAGCGCCGTGCCGCCCGGAACGGCCAAGGCCACCGGCAGCACGACGATGCCGCGCGGCGCGATGGGCGACGACAGCGGCGTGTCTTCCAGGAACTGCGGCCCCGCCGCACCGCAGCCGGCCAGCCCGGCCATTGCGCAGAGGATCGGGACGGCGAGCACGAGACGCGAAACGCACATGGGTGGCCATTGCCGGCGCTGCGAACCGCGCCGAATGCGCAGGGTGGCATATTGCGGCGATCATTGCCAAGGCTGCGCAGCCATGGCTGGACCGTTGACGTTCGCGGGCGCGCCACGCATCCTCTGCGGGCCCGGCGCGACC
>CAIXAA010000959.1 GCA_903917305.1 uncultured Myxococcales bacterium
GCAACCCGTGCACGACGGGCGACGGCTGCGTGCAGGGCCAGTGCATCGGCAACCTGCTCGACTGCAGCGGCGTCGAGAACGCTTGCAACACGAGCAGTTGCGCGACGGGATCCTGCCAGGCGGTGCCCAAGGTCGGCGGCGCGTGCGACGACGGGGACGCGTGCACGACCGCCGATGCGTGCCAGAACGGCGCGTGCATCGGAGATGCCATGGATTGCAGCAGCTTGAGCGACGCTTGCAACGCCGGCACGTGCAGCGCCGGCGCTTGCGTCAAGAAGCCCGCCGCGAACGGCACCGGCTGCGACGATGGCTCGCAGTGCACGACCGGGGACGTGTGTTCCGGCGGCGTCTGCGCCGGTTCGCCGTTCCCGGACGCGTACGAGCCGAACAACAGCCAGCCCGGCTCGGTCATCACGAACAAGAGCGATTGCCAAGGCAGCGCGCTGTTGAGCGCGGCCATCAGCCCGCAGGGCGACGTGGACTGGTACACCTTCAAGGCAACCGACGAGACGTTCTGCACCTTTGCGCCGAACGTGAGCCTGAGCGGCATGGCCGCCGACTACGACCTCTGCGTGTTCTTCGCTTGCAACAACGGCAAGTCCAGCTCGAGCGCGGTCTCCTGCGCCAGCGGCTTCAAGACGGCGGGCGGGCCGGACGGCTCGTCGGGCTGCTGCTCCACCAACGCGGGAATCGCGCCGGAATCCGCGAAGATCGACGCGGCCTGCACGTTGCTCAGCTCCGGCGATGACAGCGGCACGGTCTGGGTGCGCGTGCAGGCCAAGACCTCCGCGCAGCTGTGCGGCGGCTATGTGCTCACGTGGGGCGCAGCGAACTGATGGCTGTGGCGCCGGTCAGTCGAGCTTGAAGACCTCGCGCCAGTTCTCCTTGTCCTGCCAGTTCGGCTGTTCCTGCTTGTGCAACAAGAAGTTGCCGACGGCGAGGCAGTCGATCTCGGAGCGCATGAAGCACCGGTACGCGTCCTCGGGCGTGCACACGATGGGCTCGCCGCGGACGTTGAAGCTGGTGTTGATGAGGATGCCGTAGCCGGTCTTCTGCTCGAAAGCACTCAGGATCGCGTGGTAGCGCGGGTTGGTGTCCTTGCTGACCGACTGCACGCGCGCCGAATAGTCCACATGCGTGATGGCCGGCACGTCGGAGCGCGGGCGGTTCACCCACGCGATGATGTCGAGGTCGCGCTCGTCGCCGTGCTTGGGAACCCGGCGCTTCTCCACGACATCCGCGACGAGCAGCATGTACGGCGAAGGGCGGTCGAGATCGAAGAAGTCGGCGATGCGCTCCTCCAGCACCGACGGCGCAAAGGGCCGAAAGCTCTCGCGAAACTTGATCTTGAGGTTCATCACCGACTGCATCTTCGGGGAGCGCGCATCGCCCAGGATGCTGCGGTTGCCCAGCGCGCGCGGCCCGAACTCCATGCGACCCTGGCACACCGCCACGACTTTTTCGCCCGCCAGCAGATCGGCGAGGGTCGGCGCCACGTCGGCATCCGGCAGTTCGTGGTACGGATAGCCGCGGCTGTCCAGGTACGCCTTGATCTGGTCGTGCGCGAATTCCGGCCCGAGATAGGCACCTTGCATCGCATCGTGCTGGCCGTCCGCCTGGCGCGGGTTGCCGAGCATGTTGTGCCACACCGCCAGCGCCGCCCCGAGCGCGCCGCCCGCATCGCCCGCAGCCGGTTGAATCCACACGTCATCGAAGATGCCGGCGCGCAGCAGCACGCCGTTCGCCACGCAGTTCAGCGCCACGCCGCCCGCGAGGCACAGGAAGCGTTTGCCTGTCTTTTCGCGGGCATGGCGCGCCATGCGCAGGACGATCTCCTCGGTCACTTCCTGGATCGAACGCGCCAGGTCCATCTCGCGCCGCGTGATCGGCGTCTCGGGCTTGCGCGCCGGACCGCCGAACAGCGCGTCGAACTTGGCGCCCGTCATCACCAGGCCGTCCAAGTACCCGAAATACGACATGTCCAGGCGAAAGGAGCCGTCGGGCTTCAAGTCCAGCAGCTTCTCGAGGATGACCTGCTTATAGGTCGGCTCGCCGTAGGGCGCGAGGCCCATGAGCTTGTATTCGCCGGAATTCACGCGGAAACCGGTGTAGTACGTGAACGCGGAGTACAAAAGACCGAGCGAATGCGGGAAGTTCAGCTCTTCGAGCAGCTGCAGCTTGTTGCCCTCGCCGACACCCAGCGTCGCGGTCGCCCATTCGCCCACGCCGTCCAGCGTCAGCACCGCGGCTTCCTGGAACGGCGACGGGTAGAAGGCGCTGGCGGCGTGCGACTCGTGGTGCTCCGGGAACAGGATCCGCTCCGGCGGCGTCACGCCGCAGGCGGTGATGGCATCGCGGATGTCCGGTTCGATCCACAGCTTTTCGCGCAGCCACAGCGGCAGCGCCTGCACGGCCGAACGCAGACCCAAAGGCGCGACCGAGAGGTACGTCTCCAAGATGCGATGGAACTTGAGGATCGGCTTGTCGTAGAACGCGACCGCATCCACCACGCCGTCCGTGACGCCGCCTTCAGCCAGGCAGTAGCGCACGGCGTTGGAAGGAAAGGCGGAGTCGTGCTTGATGCGCGTGAAGCGCTCCTCCTGGGCGGCGGCGACGATGCGGCCGTCCTCGATGAGGCACGCGGCGGCGTCGTGGTAGTAGCAGCTGATGCCCAGGATGCGCATGTGCGGTGCCTGCAAGGTTTCGGCCGAGGTGGCAAAGGGGTTAGAACTGGCGGTCGTAGGCGCGCTTCACGGTGTCGCGCGGCGTCCAGTACGTGGCGGCGCTGCGATCGAAGGCGCGGTGCATCGGGTCGGTCTTGCCGTGGCGCGTCAGCCAGCCAAAGGGCGCAAAGACGAGGTAGTAGGCCAGCGCCATGACGACCCAGGTCACGACGGTGCCTACGGCTTTGGCCGACGCTGCCAGGAGGGCTTCCACCTTCGCGTAGGCGCCCAGCGGCGAGGCGAGCGCGGTGCCCAGCGTGATGGCGCTGAAAACGCAGGCGATGCCGCCCATGGTGCGCGACCAGAAGAAGAACAGGGCGATGCCGATGGCGAGGCCGATGGCGCCGCGCACGACGCCGCGCTGCCGGGCGTTCGCTGCCGCGTGCCCGGACGGGGCCAGCCCGGCAGGGCCGCCTGGCGACCAGATGGCTGCCGCCGCTTCGGGCCTTCCTGGACGCACTGCCTGCATGGACAACTCCTGACGAATCAAGGGATCTCAGTGCGCCGCGGCGAAGGCCTGCAAGGGCGCGAACCCCGCGAGCGGGCCGGAATGGGCGAACGC
>CAIXAA010000960.1 GCA_903917305.1 uncultured Myxococcales bacterium
GGAGATCGGCCAGATCCACTTGTACGAGATCGGGCTCAACAGGTACGCCGCCAGCGCCGCCGCAAACAGGAAGCGCGGCACCTGCGCGCGCAGGCGGGCGCGCGGCCCTTCGCCCAACTCCACATCGCCCTGGCGCGCCAGGAACACCAGCGCGAGGATGGTCAGCAGGCCGAACAGCACGCGCTCATCGCCTTCATCCGGGTAGGCTTGCAGGATTTGCTGGGGGATCTGCGTCAGGCGCTCCAGCAGCGGCTCGAAGCGCACGGTCGTGTCGGTGACGTTGCGGCCGCCATGCCCGGCCTGCCACTCCTCCTGCCCCGCCAGGATCAGGGAGCGCGACATCCACAGCAGCAGCAGCAGGATCGACGGCGCGATGTGCAGCGCCTGGCGCCACCAGTGCTTGGGCTGCCAGCCGCGCGCGCCCAGCAGCACCGTGAGCCCCGCCAGCGCGCCGTACAGCACGAACGCCTGGGCGTGGCTGTAGAACAGCGCCAGCGTCACCAAAGTCAGGCCGAGGACGCGCCGCCAGGAGAACTGGTCGAGCGAGCGCTGCAGGAGCGCCAGCGCCCAGAACACCAGCGGAAAGGCGGTGACGTAGTTGGCGAAACCCATGAACAGGAACGTGTTGTAGACGAGCGGCGCCGCCAGCAGCGCCAGCGCCGGGTCGCGGTGGTGCGCGCGCAGGTAGGCGATCAGCGAGAGCGGCAGGCCGATGGCGTAGAGCGAGAGCACCACGCGGTTGGCGATCTCCAGCGGCATCAGGTAGGTCAGCCCGTCGACGGCGAAGTAGTACAGCAGGTACTGGGTGCGCGTCAGATCGATGGCGTGGTAGTGCGCGACGCCGTACCAGGAATCGCCCATGCTGTGCAGGACGCGCACGACGGCGAGGTGCTGCGGCAGGTCCATGAACGGCAGCAGCGCGGAAGCCCACAGCGGCGCGACGACGGCGCCGAGGCACACGGCCAGCCCGGCGAGCAGCCACGGATCGCGCCACAACCACGCGATGTGGCGGTCATCAGCGGTGTAGGGGATCGCGTGGGGTTCCATGCCGACTTCACCTTGGCCAGACGGGCGCCGGCAATGTAGAAACCGGCGCGGCGATCGTCAACCGGCGCGCCTGCGACTTGCAACACCTCCAGGCCGGGGGTAGCTTTCGCGCCCCTGCCCAGCGAGGATGCTGCCATGCCTCACACCGCCGCCGATGTCGAACTCGTCCAAGCCACCCCGGCGCAACAGGCCGATCGTTGGCGCTTGCACCACCACGTCTGGGGCGAAGGCTTCGATCTGCCGCTGTACCTGCAGCGCGAACAGGCGCTGGCGCAGGCCGAACATTGGAACGAATGCCTGCGCATGTGGCTGCTGGTCGACCAGCACGGCGAAGTGCTGGCGAGCTGCGAGACGTACGGCGCCCACGCGCTGGTCGCGGACGAAGAGGGGCGCAGCGAGCGGCTGCCGCTGCAGACGGTGGCGTCGGTGCTCGTCGCGCCAGAGCTGCGCAACCTGGGCCATGCCGCGACGATGATGCAGATGCTGGACGCGCAGTTGCGCTTCGAGGGCAATGCGGCGGCGTGCCTGTACTCGGACATCGGGCCGCAGCTCTACCGCCGCACGGGCTACTTCCTGCACGCGGCGCGGGAGTCGGTCCTGGGCGTGCAGGAGGACGCGACCTGGCCCACGAACGCGGTCGAGCTGGGCATGGGCGATGTGGCGTCGGTGCTGGCGGGCGAACAGGAGCGCATGGCCGGCTGGCTCTCGACGGCGACGGCGCCCTCGCTGGCCGAGCTGCCGACGGCGGCGCGCATCGCGTGGTTCCAGCTGCGCAGCCAGTACCGCGCCTGGGCGCGCGGCCACCAGCCGGCGCAGGTCGTGGGCGCCAAGGGGCCGGACGGTGGCTTCATGCTCTGGAGCGCGGACGCGCCGGAGCCGGTGCTGGACAGCCTGCTCTGGCGACCGAACAGCGGGCGCGATGCCCAGGTGCTCACGCACGCCGCCGTGGCGCACGCGCGCGGGCAGCGGCTGCGCCAGGTGCGCTGGTGGGACGCGGATCGCGACACCGGCCTGGATCCGTACCGCCACGCGCGCACGCAACCCGAAGGCGCGGTGGCGCGCGACCGCCAGAAGGCGCTGCCGATGCTGTCCTGGCTCAGCGAGGAGCGCCCGATGCCGCTGGTGTGGATGGCGATTGAGCGCTTCGGCTGGGCCTAGTCCGTTCCGTCACCCCCGCGAAAGCGGGGGCCCAGGCTAAGAACCTCAGGACAGAGCCTGGGTTCCCGCTTTCGCGGGAATGACGATGGGATTTGTCGTCCTAGACGACGCGGCGGCGACCCAGCCAGATCGCTGCGAACATCGCGCACAGGCCAAAGAAGGCGGCCGCCCCCTGGCCGCGCGTGCCGGCGCTGCACCCCGACGACTTGCCGCCCTGCTGCACGTACACGGCGCCCGGCGTGCCGCCCGCGTCGGCGGGTGCCGTGACGGCGCTGAGCACGAAGCACGCGCCCAGGTGGGTGCCAAGCGCGTTGCAGGCCAGCCCGGTGCCGCAAGTGTCCTGGGTGGGGTCGCACGGCGTCTGGCAGCGCAGCGCCCCGCCGGCGGTCACGTCCTTGTCGCAGAAGGCCGACTTGCACTCCGCGTCGGAGGTGCAGGCATCGCCGAGGATCTTCGTGCCCGCGGCCGAGCATTCGCCCGACGCGTTGTCCACGCTGCGCCGCGTGCACGCCTCGCCGGAGCCGCAGTTGCCCTGCCCGGTCAAGACGTTGCAGCCAGGCTTGCAGGCCCCGCCGCCGCAGACGCCGCCGCCGGAGCACTCGGCGTCCGCCGTGCACGGTCCGCCCTTGTCGACGCAGGCGACCTTCTTGCCCGGGAAACACAAGTTGCCGGCCATCAGCGGGGCGCACGACATGCCGCACGGGCAGGAGCCGGAGTTCGCCACGTCGCACGGCTGCGAGCAGAACCCGACGCCGGCGGCGTTGGAGATGCACTTGCCGCTGACGCAGTCGCCGTCCACCGTGCACGCGCTGCCGGTCGGCATCTTCTCGCTGCCCGGCAGGCACGCCTGGAAGCCCTCGGCTTGCATGACGCACGCGAAGCCTGCCGCGCACGTTCCCTTGCCCGCGCACTTGAGCCGGCAGGTGCCGTTCGCCGCCATCACGTCGGTCTTCAAGCACGTCTGCGACTGGCACTCATCCGGTGTCTGGCAATCCGCGCCCAAGGGCTTCAAGTCCGGCGCCTTGTCTTTCGGCACGCAGGCGCCGATGCCGCCGGTCGGCAGCTTGGCGCACTGCTCGCTCGCGGCGTTGCACTCGGTCGGGCTGTTCACGCTGCACTTGACGCGGCAGACGCCGGACAGGCACATCAGCGTGGTGCACTCCGCGCTCGAAGCGCAGGTATCGCCAGGGTTCTTGCTGGGCGCGGTCGTCTGGCCCTGGCTCGGCAGGCAGGCGCCGCTGCCGCCGCCGTTCTGGTAGCCGTAGCAGGTGAAGCCGCTCGGGCAATTCTGCTGCGTCGTCGTGCAGTTCTGCGCGCAGAAGGAGTCGTTGCCGAAAGGCTGGCAGAACAGCCCCGTCGAGCAGTCCTTCGTCACCGAGCACGCCCCGCCGAGCTTGGTCGTGCCGCCCACCGCCGCGCCGCCCCACGTGCACTGGCTGCCCTGGCAGACCTGCTTGGCCGAGTAGTACTCCTTGCCCGTGCTGTCGACGGCCACCATGTACGGGCAATCGGCGTCATTCTGGCAGGTGTAGGAGCCACTCTTGGGGTGCAGGTAGCACGCGACCTTCTGGTCGTCGGCGTTGAGCGACTCCGACATGCCGAAATCCGCGACATACGGCGCCATCGTCGGCGGATCGTTCTGGTCGACGGTGCCGAGCACGTGCTGCGCGCCAAAGAAGTGCCCTTCCTCGTGGATCGCGACGCTGAGCACGTCCTGCGTGGACGACCCGGCGTTCATGTAGTTCGTCGTCCAATTCTGGCTGAAGCCGTTCAAGGCGATGTCCGCCTCGGTGATCGTGCCGTCGGTGTAGAACATCGGCGAGGTCACGCCGAGCACGTACTGGCCGAACGTCCACGCGTTGTTCTCGATGAACGCGACCTCGTTGCGGCCGTTGGTGTTGTAGCCCATCGGGATGAGCCCGACATTCTTGGCACTCGGGCAATCGGCATCCGCCGCGCAGCTGGTTCCCTTGTCGTAGAGGCAGGATCCCAGCGCCGTGTTGCAGTGGTAGCCCTCCGTGAACGTGATGTTCGTGCACGGCACGGCCATCCAGCCCTTGAAGCCGGCGCGCAGCTGGTCGAGGCACGCCGCCTGCGGCAGGTCGGCCGAGCAGAGCGGATTGAGGAAGTAGCTGATCTTGTTCGTAGGCCACTTGACGATGGCCTTCGACGTGGTCGAAGGATTCGACAGCGAGAACCCGCGTGCGCTGCGTGGCACCGTCAGGCCGACGAGGCCTGCGAGGCTGACAGCCAGGATCGCCGCGAGCGACAATCGGACGGACCGCATGGACGAAACTCCTTTCGAGTGAGGCAGATACGGGGCCAGATTGCGGACGGGTCAGGGGGCCAGGGGACCAGGACCTTTGCGAATCGGCGCCGTCTTGAGCGCCTTGGCCTTGGCCGCATCCGCGACATAGCCGAGCACTTCCGTGCGAAAATCCTTGAACGCACTGGTGATCTTCGTCGCTTGCGGCGCCTGGACGAGGCGCCCGGACGGGTCGCGCTGCACCATGTAGGCATCCAGCAGGTCGCGGCGCACGGTGGCGTGCCCGGCTTTGTCCTTCTGGATCGAGAACTTGCCCTGCGGGCCGCCCGAGATCACCCAACTGTCGGCGGTCTTCTCGAGGATGACGACGACGTCCTCGCCGGCCTGGAACGTGGGCATGCCCGGCACCGCGACCGTCATGCCGTCCGCCGTCGTGCCGCCAACGTGGCGCCAGACGAAGCTGGCGCCGGGCTTGGAGGCGTCGCCCTTCCAGACTTCGCGGACCGTCAAGGTGAATTCGGTCCAGACGCCGCGATCGTCCTTGCGGCGGTCGAGCACCTGCGTGCGCGCCACGGTGCCGTAGAGCACGAGATCCGCAGTCGACACGAGTTGTTTCAGATCGACCTGCAGCACGGTCATGGCGTGCGCGGGTGGCGCGGAGGCAAGGATGCCGCCGCCCGCGAGCAAGGCGACCAGGGCGTGACCCGCCCAGCGAGTGGCTCTCGAGCTGCAATCGACCATGGCGCCTCCGGTTTGCCGCGCAGGGCAGAGGGGCCCCTCCCGCTGGCAGACGTGCAGCACCTTAGCCGAAGGCGCAATCGGGTCGCAAGCAGAACTGCTTGCCTGCAACGTTTCCCCACGCTCTGCCGTCAGCGCGGCGAGCCGGCTTGGCGCTCCCGGCGCAGCACCGCGGCGCGCTCGTTCTGATCCTGCAGCCGCTGCATCAGGCCTTCGAGCAGGGCCCGCGTCCGCTCGCGATCGGCGCCGTCCTGATCGCGCGCCAGCGCCTGCGCCGCGAACTCCAATGCCGCGACATCCTTGCCACGCGCCCGGTTCAGCTCCGCCAGCGCGAGGTACGCGCGGTGGTGCTCCGGGTTCGCCTGCACGGCGCGGCGATAGGCCTCCTCGGCGGCATCGATCTCCCCGGTCGCCCAGCGCAGATCGCCCAGATGCGCCCAGATCGCCGCGGAATACCAAGGGTTGATGCGCAGCGCCTCGGTCAGCAGCAGCTGCGCCAGCTCCGCCTGCCGCGCATGCCGCAGCGCCACTTCGCCCGCCTCGCCGAGCAGCACCCAGTTGTCGCGCTCCAGCTGCAGCGCGTGCCGGTAGGCCTCGATCGCATCGCCCTGCCCGCCCAGCGCCTCGCGCGCAGCGGCGATCGCCTGCTCCAACGCCTCGAAAGCACTGGGATCGAACTGCAGCGCGAAGGCCGCTCGCGTCGCCGGCAGCGCCGCGCGGCTCAGCAGCCGGTTCTTGATCGACGCCTCGCCCTCCCCGTCCGGCGCCGAGATCCGCGCTCCCGCCACGTCGGTCGCCCAGGAATCGAGCGCGAAGTGGTTGATTCCCGTCGCAGTTGTCGTGCCGTAGTGCTGGTAGAGGTGGTTGCCGTTGGCGCGCGCCGCCGTCGCCGGACCGTAGTCGCGGTAGAGCACGAAGCCGTCCTGGCGAAGAATCTCCAGTGTTCTCTGCAGGCTGCGCATCGCTCCGGCGGAGTGCAGCACCCAGGCCTCTTCCACGAAGCCGCACGCCGCCAGCGCGTCGGCGATCCGTTCCAGCTCCGCGCCTTCCGCGTGATCCGCCGGCGTGATGCTCGCCAGCGCCAGATCCAGATCGACCAGCGGATACAGCGGCGCCAGCGGCAGCCGATCCAGCGCGTTGGGGCTCTGCGCCAGGGCCAGCACCTGCCCCAGCTCCAGCTGCGAAAACCGAGGCAGATCATCGGCATGCCGCAGCACGGTGCGCGCCATGACCACGCTCCACTCGACCTGCACCGTCCCGTCGTCGGCCTCGCGCCGCACGCGCCGGAACAAGTTCGCCGGCAGCACGCACAGCAGGTAGGTGTGCAGCACGGCGCGCAAACGCCCCGTCAGATCAAGGGTTTCCCCGGTGTCGAGCCGCTGCAGGTGCGCCGGATCGAGCGCGTCGCACAGGCCCAGCACGACGCGGCCCGCGTGGCGATCGAACACGCCCTGGCGCTGCGCGTCCTCGACCATGCGCGGCGTGCCGTCCGTCGCGAAGAACGTCAGCCGGTCGTAGTAGTTGCGGCCCTGGTCGGCGCACAGCGCCTGGAAGCGGTCCAGCAACTGCACGGCGTGCAGCCCGAGCCCGACAGCCAGCTCCATCACCCAAATCTCAGGCTCCAAGGCGCCTTGCGCATCCAGCTCCGCGCAGTGGGCAAACAGCACCTCCGCCGCGCGGTAGGCGCCCATGCCGCCCTGGTTGATCAGGTTCGGCACTTCTTGCGTGGTAAAGGCTTGCGCTCCGCGCAGTTGGAACGCGGCCTGGCCAATCTGCCAGTCCAGGCACGCACCCAGGGGCGTCCAATCCTGCAGCACCGGCGCGTCAGGCGGCGGCGGCAATTCGGCTTGTGTCATGGGATGACCCGCGGGCAACTGCCCGAGACGAGGAGCTTGGCGCACCTCGCGCCGCGTTGGCAACTCCTTGCGGGACACGGCCACGGTGCCCCGTGGACAACCGCCCGCACTCATTGGATGCTAGCCGGCCATGAACGCGAACCTCGCAAAGCCGCGCGTCGGCGTCCTCTTGGTGAACACCGGCACGCCGGCCTCGCCGCGGACCCGGGACGTACGGCGCTACCTGGCACAGTTCCTGAATGATCCTCGCGTGATCGACCTGCATCCGATCGCGCGCTGGCTGCTGCTGAACCTCATCATCCTGCCGTTCCGGCCGGCGAAGTCGGCGCACGCCTACCGCGCGATTTGGACCGAGCGCGGCTCCCCGCTGCTCACGCATTGCCAGGACCTGACGGCGCAAGTGCAGGCGCAGCTTGGCGATCACGTCGAGGTCCGCCTGGGCATGCAGTTCGGCGAGCCGTCGATTCCGGCGGCGCTCGAAGCCTGGTCGCGCTCCGGCATCGATCGCATCATCGCCGTGCCGCTCTTCCCGCAATTCGCAGCAGCTTCGTATGGTTCGGCGGCTGCGGCCGTGCTCGTCGATGCCGCGCGCCGCTGGACGACGCCGGCGGTGCAGATCGTGCCGCCCTTCTGGCAGGAGCCGGAGTACCTGGACGCGGTCGCCGCCTCACTCCGCACGGCGATCGATCGCGAGCAGCCCGATCACGTCCTGCTGAGTTTTCATGGTGTTCCAGAGCGCCATTGCACCCGCACCGACACGACCGGCGCGCACTGCCTGCAACGCGCGACGTGCTGCGACGGCCTGGAGACGGCCAACCGCAACTGCTACCGGGCGCAATGCATGGCCACGGCTCGCGAATTGACGGCGCGGCTGGGCTTGGACGGCGGGCGCGTCACGACCGCGTTCCAGAGCCGCCTCGGCCGGGCCAAGTGGATCCAACCCGCCACCGACGTGACCTTGCAGGAACTGGCGCAGCGCGGCGTGCGCAAGCTGCTAGTGGCCGAGCCGTCGTTTGTCGCGGACTGCCTCGAAACACTTGAGGAAATCGGCATCCGCGGGCGCAAGGACTTCAAGGCGGCGGGTGGGCAGGAACTGGTGCTCGTGCCAGCGCTCAATGCCTCGGAAGCTTGGGCCGCGGGCCTTGCCGCCATCATCCGGCGCTCGACCGGCTGGCTGTGAGCGACAGCGCATCCGCCAGGTCCAGCACGGCGAGCACCGCGGCATCGGCGACATAGGCGCCGCGTTCGTTGCCGCTGTGGACGCGCTCGACGCAGGCCTGCAGATCGCGAAGAAACAAGCCCGCTTGCGCCATCTCCGGCAGTTCGGGCAGCGGCGAACCGTCCGCGAGCGTGCCGGTGAGCGCGCGACCGCGCGGCAGGCCCGGGCGCCGCTCCTCGCGCAGCTGGACGAGGCAGCCGTCCTGCCCCACGAAGTGCGCCTGCAGCAGGTAGCCGTCGACATCCGCTTGCACTGCGGCATCTTGCAGCACGAGCGGCCCCGCCAGATCCCACAGCGTGTGCAGGCGCGCCACGGCAAGGTTGCCCCAGCGGCCTGCCGCCGCCTCCTGCGCCAGCCAGCCGTCGAAGCCGCCGGTAAACGCCAGGTTCAGTTGACGCGGCCGCCGGTTGCGGCACGCGGCCCGCAGCGCGGCGTGATCGGGCGTCAGCAAGCCGATGAGCTCCGTGTGCAGGCACAGGCCGCGCTCGCGCGCGAGATCGAACAGCTGCCGGGCGGTCGCGGCGTCCTGGGCCAGCGGAAAATCGACGAGCGCGTGCTTGCCGGCCCGCAGGAAGGCTGCGGCCAGCGGGGCATGTCGCGCATTTTCCGTAGCGATCACAGCGATATCGACGTCAGGATGGCGCAGCGCTTGCTCCAGGCTCAGGGTCCCCGCCTCGGGTCGCCGCGACACCGTGCCGACGAGGCGGCAGCCGGGCAGCCCCTGCAGGTCGCGCACGCGGGCCCTGCCGGCGCGCCCGAGACCGACCACGACGAAACCGAGATCACGCATCCACGTTCTCCTCACTGACCCGCAATCGTCTGCAGCCATTGCAGAAAGCCCGGGAGGCTGGCCGCCAGGGCGCTCCAGACGGCAAACAGGGCAAAGGCCAGGCCGGCGACGGCGGCAGCCAAGGGCTCCGTCGCGACCAGCGCCGCGGTGCCGACGCCATGGCTCGCGGCGCCCATGCCGAGGCCTCGCACGATCGGATCACGAATCCGCAGCAGGTTCAAGAGGCTGCGCCCCGCGACCGCGCCCAGGATGCCCGTGACGACGACCGCTGACGCCGTGCGACCGACGTCCGCGTGCAGCGCTTCGGCGATCGGCACGGCGATGGGAATCGTCACCGAGCGCGGCGCCAACGCCAGGATCCAAGTGGATGGCAGCCCCAGCAGCCGCGCCGCCGCCACCGTGCCGAGCAGGGAGAGCGGCGCACAAACACCCAGCACGCCAAGCAGTTGGCCCATGTGCCGGCGCAGCAGCGCGCGCCGATCGTAGACTTGCAGACCCAAGGCGAGCACGGACGGACCCAGCAGCGCGAGCAGCAGGTTGCCCGGGCGCGGAAGCTGCGGCTGCCGCGTCTGGAAATCGGCCGTGTGCCAAGGCGAAAGCGCCAGCACCGCGTGCGTGCCCAGCGCGCAGGTGACCAGCGGATGCAGGACGAGCCGCAGGCGCGCCGGCAGGCGCAGCCCCAGCAGGAAGCTGCCAACCGCCGCGGCGAGCAGGCCGGGCATCAGCAACCAGGCTTGCAGCGCCTGGATCCGCCCTGCGACCGCCGCCAGCAACGCGACACCGAGCCACGCCGCCACCAGCGCCCAGGCGGGCTGGAAGGCGGGCGGCGGCGCTTCCAACGGCGGCTCCTCACGATGTGAACCAATCCATTGCATAAGTGCGGACAAGCCAGCGACAAGCAGTAGATTTACCACGAACCCAAGAAGGATCAGCAGCAGCACGCGGGCCAGATCTGCGGGCCCGGGCAGCGGCACGAGAGGCAGCGCAATGAGCGGCGGCGCGAAGAAGAGCGGCATCCAGCGCAGGAGGAAGGCGGAGGCGGGCTGGGCCTGGCGCCTCAGGAACGCGGCCCAAGCGGGCCGCAGCGCGGCGAGGAGCAGGAGCACGGCCAGCAGCAGCAGCATCGCCGGCAC
>CAIXAA010000961.1 GCA_903917305.1 uncultured Myxococcales bacterium
ATTTTCCGCCGCAGCCGGATGCGGTCAATGAGCTGGCGGACGCGGTGGATCTGGGGGAGTCGGAGCCTGGGCCGCGCGCCCCTGCATGAACCGACCCAAGCCCGCTCTCGCGCGCGCCGCACCGATGGTCGTCCTGGAGGCAGGCAAGGACGGTCCACCGGCACGGCGCGCGCACGCAGAAACGTCGCTCAGTTGTGCGGTTGCACGTAGCCCTGGCCGGTCTTCTTGGCCTGCGTCGGCATCTTGGGCAGCTGGGTCTGGCCAAGCTGGGTCAGCAGCTGCACGCCGTCCGACAAGCCCCACACTTCCACGATCTTGCCGTTCTGCACGCGCTGGATGTTGATGCCCTGCGTGATGGCGCGCTTGTTCGTCGGCGCGATGCCCATCAGCTCGCCGCGCTGCGTGCCGTCGTAGCGCACGTAGGACACGACGAGGTCGCCCTCGGCCACCTGGAACTCGATGTTGCACTTCAAGTCCATGAACGCCTTGCGGTACATCTCGCCGTACTGCCGGTAGCCCTTGAGATCCATCTCCCAGTCGGCGAAATGGGCTTGCAACGTGGGCGCGCACATCTTCTCGCAGGCGTCGAAATCATTCTTGTCGAAAGCGGCGAAGAACTGCTTGATGACGTTCTTGTTGTCCTGGATCGTGGTCATCGGAATCCTCGTGCGGCGGCTGGTGGGCCATCCGCGAGCAAAATAGCTGGCGAGCATCGCGCCCGATGCGCGAGGTCCGCCGGTCTGTGGTCGTGTGCAGGGCACGATGGCACCGCCCCGGTGGCGCCGCAAGCCGGCCGGACAGGCCACCGGCGCCCTGCCTGGGAGTCCAAAGACTTCGCCGCAGCGCGCGCGTCAGCCTCCTGCGCCGGGTCGGACGGCAGGGCGGCAAGCGCTTGGCGGCTGGCCGGTTCCTGCCGCGACCGTCGCGCGCCGCGCTCCGCAGCCTTTGCGTGCGACGCCAAGCGACGCTACATTGCGCCCCCCGCTCGAGCCGGCGGTCCGAGGTCCACCGCCCCATGCCGTCGCGCCCGTCCGAACGCACCATCGTCTTCCTGGTTGGCGCGATCCAGTTCGTCAACATCCTCGATTTCATGATGGTCATGCCGCTCGGCCCCGACTTCGCCAAGGGCCTCGGCATCGCCACCTCCCAGATCGGCACGATCGGCGGCAGCTACACCGCCGCAGCCGCGGTCTCCGGCATCGCCGGCTCGTTCTTCCTCGACCGCTTCGACCGCCGCATCGCCCTGGCCGTCGCCATGCTCGGCTTGTGCATCGGCACCGCGCTGGGCGCCTTCGCCACCGGCCTTGGCACGCTCATCGCCGCGCGCGTCGTCGCCGGCATGTTCGGCGGCCCCGCGACCTCGCTGTCGTTCTCCGTCATCGCCGACGTGATCCCGGTGGAGCGGCGCGGCAAGGCCATGGGCGCCGTCATGGGCGCCTTCGCCGCCGCCTCGGTCCTCGGCCTGCCGCTCGGCCTCGAGCTCGCGCGCCAAGGTGGCTGGCGCCTGCCCTTCCTCGCGGTCGCCTGCCTCGGCCTGTGCATCGCCGCCGCCGCCGTCTGGACGCTGCCGCCCCTGAACCTTCACATCGAAGCCCGCAAGACCCTGCCGGATCCCGGTCTGGCGCCCCTGCTGCGCAATCCGCTGGTGCTGCTCTCCTGCCTGACGGCCGCGGTGGTCATGGCGGGCAGCTTCATCGTCATCCCCAACATCTCCACGTTCGTGCAGCACAACCTCGGATTCCCGCGCAAGAACCTTGGGTTTCTCTACCTCTTCGGCGGCATCGTCAGCTTCTTCGTCACGCGCCTGGGCGGCCGGCTGTGCGACCGCTTCGGGCCGGCGCGCGTCGGCACGGTCGGCGCCGTGCTGCTCATCGCCGTCGTCTACACCGCCTTCGGCAGCGAGCCCGTGCCTCTGCCCGTCCTGGCGCTGTTCCCTTTCTTCTTCCTGGCCATGGGCTTGCGCAACGTCGCCTACCAGACGCTGACGTCGATGGTCCCGCAGCCGCAGGAGCGGGCGCGCTTCATGTCCCTGCAATCCGCGGTGGCGCACATGGCTTCGGCCGCCGGCGCCTTCACGTCCTCGCAATTGCTGGTGGAACTTCCGGACTTGCGCCTCGAGGGCATGCCCAAGGTCGCCGCGGTGTCGATGACGCTGACCGCGCTCGTGCCGCTGCTGCTGCACCGCGTGCAAGCCGGCGTGCGAGCTCCCAAGCCTCAGTAGGTCGCGATGTGCCAGCGCCCGCTCTGGACGAAGTCGGCGCGGATCGCGGACCAGTCCTCGCCGGCGCGCGCCGCCAGCTCCGCCAGCGCCTCTTCGACGCCGATCTCCAGGCCGCGGATGCCGCAGACGTGGATGTGCGTGCCCGGCCGCATGAGGAAATGCCACAGGTGGTGGCCGGTTTCCTTCATGCGATCCTGAACATACATGCGGCGCCCGTCTTCCGTGCTGTCCTGCCCGCTGATGGCGTACGTGACGCGAGACTTGGGGTCGCGGCGCACGAAATCGTCCCACTCGTCGCGGTACAGCAGGGCGCCGTGGGTGCGCGCGCCGAGGAACAGCCACATCGGGCCGTGCTGCCCGATGTCCCGCGCGCGGCGGCGCAGGAAGGAGCGGAACGGCGCCACCCCCGTGCCCACGCCAATGCACAGCAGCGGCGCGGCCGGGTCGGCGGGCAGCACGTCCTTGCCGGCCGGCCCAGTCATCGGCAGCAGGTCGCCCGGCGTGGCATCGCACAAATAGTTCGACGACAAGCCAGGATGCGGCACGCCGGTCGTGTCCGGGTGGACGACGCGCTTGACCGCCAGGGACACGGTGCAGCCGCTGCCGTCCTCGCCGTCGCGATCGCAGGCCACCGAGTAGAGGCGCGGCACGTTCGGCCGGCCATGGGCATTGAGCCCCGGCGGCGGAATCCCGACCGCCTGACCCTCGACAAAGCGAAAGGTTCCCTGCGGATAGCGCAACACGATGTGCCGCACGTCGGTCGGGTCGCCTGGCGCCGTCAGCCGGCGGTTCTCCAGCACGGTCGCCATCAGCGGCTCGGTCGGCCGGTAGAGGTTGAAGGGCACGTCGTTCGGCGTTGCGGCAAGCGTATCGGTCATGCCGGCAAGTGTGCCGAGGCTCGCCGCCAAACTCAACCTTGACACCCGCGCGGCAGCCGCCACGCTTGCCGCCGGAGGTGCCGGTGGACGTCTTTGGCGAAGTGGTGCGCAACCATCGCGTGTACTTTCGCGACGCTGTCGTGCACGCCGGGCACGCCCTGGGCCTGTTCGCCGCGCTGAAGGAGCCGCGCGATGCCACGCAACTGGCGACCCATCTTGGTCTTTCCCGCCCGCGGCTGCTCGCCTTGCTCGATGTGCTGGTGCTCGATGGCGTGCTGGTGGCGGGCAGCACCTCAACGCCGGCGACCACCCAGCAGGTGGCGGCGGGCTTCTGGAAGAGTTCCACCAGCACCAGTTCGGGCGATGTGTTCGCCATGGTTCTGCCGGACAACTCGTATTTCTTCTACACGCGGGTGGGGGGCGGCTATGACGCGCTGTATGGCAATCTGGTCGTCGCCACTGGCACCAGCATCCTGAGTTCGACCGATGGTGTGTACTTTGCCAACCAGAACCTGGCGTCGACCC
>CAIXAA010000962.1 GCA_903917305.1 uncultured Myxococcales bacterium
GCTCGGCCTGCTTGCGCCGGCTCTGCTCGGCCTGCAAGGCGCTCTCCAGCTCCTTCTCGCGCGCCACGTAGCGGTCCTTGAGCGCCGCCTCGCGCGCCTCCGCCTCCGCCTGCATCTGCTTGCGCACCTCGGCGATGTCGCGCTCGAGCTTGTCCTGCATCCGCTGCTGCTGCTGCGTCTGCGCCTTCTCCGCCGCGTCGACCTTGGCGCGCGCCTCGGCCACGGCCTTCTCCGCCGCCTGCACCTTCTGCGAGCTCGACTGCGTGCCGGACTTGAGCTGCGCCAGCTCCGCCGCGCGCGCATCCAACGTTTGCGCCAGCGCCTGCGCCTTGCGCTCGATGTCCTGCCGCGCCTTCTGCTCGCTGGCCGCCTCCGCCTTGGCCGCCGCAATCGCCTGATCGCGGTCGCGCATCGCCTTGCGCGCCTCGGCCGCCTCGCGCTCGAGTCGCTTGCGCTCCTTCTGCGCCGCCGCCGCCTCCGCGCTGCGCCCGGCACCAGCCGCCGCCGCCTCGCGCGCCTTGGCCGCCGCCTGCGCCCCCGCCAGCGCGTCGATCTTGCCCTGCAGCTGACCCTTCAGATCGCGCAGCTCCTTGTCGCGCTGGCCGAGCAGGTCCGCCATGCGCGCCTTCTGCTCGCTCGCCGCCAGGTCGCTGGCCTGCCGCTGCGCATCCTTCTGGGCGATCTGCTGCTCGTACGACCGGCTCAGCGCCTCTTCGCGCTTCTTGTGCTCCGCTGCCAGCGCCTCGCGCACCTGGGCGATGCGCGTCTCGGTGTCGCGCTCCAGCTTGCGAATCTCCGCGTCGCGCGTCGCCAGCGCGTCGGCGTGCTGCTTGCGCGCCTGGGCAACCTGGGCCTCCGCCTGGGCAATCGCCTTGTGCGCCTCCTCGCCGCTCGCATCCTGCGTGCTGCGCGCCGCCTGCAGCGCCGCTTCGCGCTCCTGCAACGCCCGGCTCAGCCTCTCGACCTCCGCCTGCGCCTGCTTGCGCGCCTCGGCCTGCTGCTGCACCTCGCGCGTGGCCGACGTCAGCGCCTGCTCCCGCGTCTTCAAGTCCGCCTGCAGCTTGCCGATCGCCCCTTCGATGTCGCGCCGCTCCGCCGCCGCCCGCTTGGCCTCGTCCGCGCGACCCGCCGCCGCCGCTTCGGCTTCGCGCGTCCGCGCCTCGTCCAGCTGGCCGGCCAGCGTCATCTCGCGCACGCGCAGCTCGTCCTGCAGGCGCTTCAGCTCCGACTCGCGGTCCTTGAGCAGCCCCTCCACGCGCGCCGCCCGCGTCTGCGCCTCGCGCGCCCGGGTGTCGCGCTCCGCCCGCACCCGCGTCAGTTCGCGCTCGTGGGCCAGCTGCAGCTCCGAACGCATCTTCGCGACACGACTGTCGAACTGCGCCTGCTGCGCCTGCGCCCGCAAGGCATCCGCGGCCTTCTGCTGCTCCAGCTTGGCGCGCGCCTCCGTCACGGAACGCTGCGCCTTGGCCAGCTCCTGCTCGCTCGAACGGCCCGTCTCCAGCGCCCGCAGCTCCTTCTGCCGCTCCGCCAGGGCCTTCTGCAGCAGCCTGGCCTCCTGCTCGGCCTTCTGCCGCGCCTGGGCCTGGGCCTTGGCCTCGTCGCGCGCCTCCTGCAAGGCGTCGCGCTGGCTCTGCAATTCCTGACGCAGCGCCGCCTGCGCCGTCTCGACGCGCTCGCGCTCGGCACGCGCCGCCTGCACGGCCGCGACCTTGCCTTCCTTCTGCGCCTTCTGCTCCGCCGCCACCGCCGCGCGCTGCTCCGCCGCCAGCTTGCTCTCGCGGTCCTGCAGCGCGACCTTGAGCCCGTCCAGCTCCTCTTCGCGGTGCTTCAACTGCGCCGTCGCCTCTTCCGCCCGCTTGGCCGCCGCGTCCGCGCGCTTCTCTTCGGCCGCCTGCTGCTCCTTGGCCTTGACGAGCTCGCGCGCCGCCAGCGCCGCCTCGCCGCGCGCCTTGGCCGCCTCCTCGCGCACGGCCGCGAGTTCACTGCGGATCTGCGAAAGGCGCGCGGTCTGCTCGCTCGCCATGCGCTGCATCTGCTGATCGCGCTCGGCCAGCTGCGCGCCCAACTGCGCGCGCGCCGTCTCCAGCTTCTTCTGCGCCGCCTTGACCTGGCTGTCCGCGCCGGCGTCCTTGCTTTTGCGCAGCTCCGCCAGATCCTTCTCGCGCTGGGCGACCTGCGCGCGCAGCCCGTCCGCCACCTTCTCCGCGTCGCGCCGCGCCTGGGCGTTGTGCTCCGCATCCTGGCGCGCCGCCTTGAGTTCTTCGGCGCGCGCCTTCAAGTCCGCGCGCAGCTCGTGCTGCTTTTTCTCCAGGGTGTCGCGCTCTTGCGCCGCCTCCTGGGCTTCGCTCTTGCGTCCGGCCTTTTGCGCTTCGATTTCACGAGCTTTGGCCTTGGCCAACTCGTCCGCCAGCGCCGTCTCGCGCTGCTGCAACGCCGCCCGCACCGCCTCGACTTCGCGCTCGCGCTCGCTCAGGAGGCGCGCCACTTCCTCGGCCCGGCTGTCCGCCTGCTGCTTCTGCAGCGTCAGGTCCGCCACCTGCGCGCGGGATTTCTCCAGCTCCGCCGAGGACTTCTGCAACTCCGCGCGCGCCTGCGCCAGCCGCGCCGTCGCGTCCGCTTCCATCTTGGCCAGTTGGCTGTCGCGCTGCGCCATCTGGCTCGCCAGCTGCTGCCGTGCCGCCGCCACGCGCTGCTCCGCCGCCGCCAGCTGCTGCTGCGAGGATGAATCCTTCGATGCTTGAAGGGCTTGCAGGCTCTTCTCGCGCTCGGCCACCACCGCGCGCAGCTTGTCCGCCTCGCGCTCCGCCTGCAGCCTCGCTGCCGCATTGCGCTCCGCCTCGCTGCGCGCCGCCTGCAATTCCTGAGCCCGCGCAGCCAGTTCCACCTGCAGCCCGCGCTGCTTCTGCTCCAGCTCGCCGCGCTCCTTGGCGGCTTCCTGCGCCTCGGCCTTGCGACCCAGCTTCTGCGCCTCCGCCTCGCGCGCCTTGGCCGCCACGACTTCGGCCGCCAGCGCCGCCTCGCGCTGCTGCAGCGCCGCGCGCACCGCCTCGACCTCGCGCTCGCGCTCGCCCAGCAGGCGCGCGACCTGCTCGGCCTTCTCGGCAGCCTTCTGCTTTTGCACCGTCAGATCAGCGACTTCCGCGCGGGACTGCTGCAGTTCCTTCTCGCGCGCCTTGAGCGCCTGCTCGCTGGCGATCGCCCGCAACTCCGCCTGGCGCCACTTCTTTTCCGCCGCCTCGCGCTCGCTGTCCGCCGTGCGCGCCTTGTCCAGCGCCGCTTGCATCGACCCGAGCTTGCCGCGCGTCGCCGCCAGCTCCGTGCGCAGCTTGTCCGCCTTGGCCTTGTCGGCGGCGCCGGAGCGCGCCTGCGCCGCCTTCAGCTCGCCGTCCTTGGCAGCCAGAACCTCTTTCAGGTGCGCGACTTCTTCAGCCTGCGCCGTCCGCCGCGACTCGCTCGCGCGCCGCACTTCCTCGCGCAGCGCCTCGGCCTGATCGCGCGCCTTGTCGAGGTCCGCCTGCAGTCGGGCGATCTGGGCGTTGTCGCGCTTTTCCGTGTCTTTCTGCAGGGTTGTGATGCGCTGGCGCAGCAGTTCGACGCGCGCCTCTTCGCTCTGCCGCTGCGCCACGACCGCCGCCAGGCTCGCGCGCTCCTTGTCGAGCTCCTCGCGCAGCCGCGAACCGGCCTCCTGCTCTTCGCGCAGGCGCTTGTTGGCGCTCTCCACGGCCTCTTCGGCCGTGCGGCTGCGCTTGTCCAAGGCCTCGATCTCCCCTTGCAATTGCCGCGTGCGCTCGGCCGCCGCCGCTTCGAGCTTGGCGCGCTCCGCCGAGGTCGCTTCCGCCGCGCGCTTCTGCACCTCGGCCAGCTCCGTGCGGGCTTTCGCCAGGCCTTCCTGCAACTTGCGCTCCGCGGCCTGCGCCTGCTTCTGCGCGTCGGTCGCCTCCTGCTCGCGCGTGCGGCTCGACCGCAATTGCTCCAGCAATTGGCGCTCGCGCTCCGCCGCCGTGTGCGCGGCCTCTTGCGCCGCGGCCACTTGCGCGGTCTGCGCCGGGCTCAGCTTGCGGTCGCTGCCATCGACGACGATGACGACCGAGGTGCCATCGGCGCGCACGTGGTAGAGCGCGTCGACGTCGAAGGTCACGATGATGCGGCCATAATTGGCATTCGCGCGCCGGAACGGCACGGCTTCGACGGTGCGGATCACGCCGTTGCCGACGTAGTGCGGCTCGGTCAGCGCTTGCACGCTGGCGCCGGCGACATCGACAAAAAGCCGCGGTGGCTTGTCCAGCCGGAACGTCGTGAAGGTCGGCGCCGCGTTGCCGCGCACCGTGATCACCGTCGTCTGCGGCGCTTCCTGCACGTCGAGCGCGGTCAGTGCAACGGCGCCGAAAGCCGGCCTGGCCGGCTCCAACGCGAACAGCGGCCGCAGCGGCAGCGCAAGCGCCGCCACCAGCACGAGGCTGACCGATGACCGAAAAGGACCTTTCGAATGCATCGTTCCATCTCCGCGGCCGCGACTAGCCTTTGGCGTCCAGCTCCACCAATGCGTCATCGTAGGTTGCCGTCCTCATCTGTCAAAAAAGCCCCGAAGCGCACTGCTGCAGAGAGCCCGAAGTCGCGCGTCCGTGGACGCCGCCTACAGCCCGCTGTCCTCGCGGCCTGCTTCGTTCTCCAACTCGCTCATCGGCGGCGCGATCGACACTTCGACCGGCCTCGACTGCCCGGGCACCGACACCCGGATCGAGAACTCGAGGATCGCCTCGACGCGCCCGCCTTCCTTGCCGAGCGCATCGCCGCGCACCAGCGCCCACTTGTGCCCGTCCGGGTCCAGCACCACGGCCTTGGGCTGCGCGACGCCGGTCACCAGGATGATGAGCTTGTACTTGTCCAGCGATGCCTTGGTCAGCGGCGTGTCGTCGACCGGCGCCTGCGGCTCGCCGTTCACTGCGCTCGCGGTCTCGACCGGCTGCTCGATGATGGGCTTTTCGACAAAGCGCACCAGCCCCGGCAGCATCGGATTGGTGATGCCTTCGATCGACTGCTTGGCGTACGCCTCGAACATCGGCGCGATGGGCTTCCACTTCGGGTTCTCGCCCAGCACGGTGAAGTCTTCGGACTCCGCGGTCTTGGGTGCTTCTTCTTTCTTCTCGGCCGGCTTGTCGCCTTCGGGCCACAGCGTCTTCTTCTTCTTCTCTTCGGCACCGCCACCGCACGCAGTCAGGATCCATGCGAGGCCGACCACGACGGCCAGCCAGCGCCCACGGCGCGCCGCAAAGGATCCTCCTGCCTGCGTTGCCACTTCGCGCATCAAGTCCTCTTCTTCTTGTACTTCGCCGGTGCCGGCGTCCCGGGAAGCTGCTCGGCCGGCTTGCCGGTCCAGATGAACGCATAGGCCGTGAACGTTGCCCGCACCAGC
>CAIXAA010000963.1 GCA_903917305.1 uncultured Myxococcales bacterium
CGCCGACGCCGCCGGCGCGGATTCGTCCAAGGCCGGGCTCGACAGCGCCAGCGCCGATGTCGCCGCCAAAGCCGACGTCGCGGCAGTGGACGTGCCACCGTCGACCGACTCAGCCGGCGACACGACGGCCGCGCCGACCAGCTACGGCATCGGCGTCCTGGTCGTCGAATCCAAGGGCGCAGCCGGCCGCGTCCTGCCCACAACCATCTGGTATCCAGCGGTTCCCGGGTCCACCGGCGACGCGGCCAAGTACTTCCTCGACATGGTCCCCTCGCCCGGCGGCGCCATCGTGAACGCCCCGGCCGCCAAAGGGCCCTTTCCCCTCATCGCCTTCAGCCACGGCAACGGCGGCATCCGCGACCAGTCGTTCTACCTCTGCGAAGCCTTGGCGGCGCACGGCTACGTCGTGGTCGCGCCCGACCATGTCCAGAATACGTTCGCGGACTTGGACAACACCTTGCTCGGCGTGATGACCATCTGGCGGCCCAAGGACATCAAGGGCGCCATCGATCGCGCCCTGACGCCGCAGGCCGGAGATCCGCAGTGGCTGACCGGGCTTGTCGATCCAAAGCTCATCGGCATGACCGGCCACTCCTTTGGTGGCTACACGTCGCTGGCGATCGCCGGGGCGCTGTTCAATCCGCCCGCGCAGTACCTGCCGATCTGCCTGCCGACCGCGACCGACCCGTCGTGCGTCGAGTTCAAGCAGATGGGCCCGCCGCCGTGGAACCTTTCGGATCCACGCGTGAAAGTCGCGGTGCCGCTGGCGCACGCCTTCACGGCGGGGTTCGAGGTCCAGAGCCTCAAGAACATGAAGATTCCCATCATTCTCGAGGCTGCACTGGGGGATACGCTGACGCCGATGGTGACCGAGGCCCTGCCGATGTACGGTCTGCTGGGAGGTCCCAAGGCGCTGATCACGCTTCAAGGCGGCGGCCACTACACGTTCGCCAACATGTGCGAGCTGCCGTCGGGGATCCTGGCGCAGATGGCGAGCGAGATTGGTGCGATCTGCGACGCGTCCACCATCCCGACCATCACGCAATCGCATGACGCCATTGTGGTTTATGAGCTGGCAGCCTTCGACCTCTTCCTGCGCGGCGACAAGAGCAAGGCGAGCGTGTTCGCCGCCGGCAAGCCGACCGATCTGCCCGTCACCGTCAGCAGCGACGGCATCGCACCGTAAGGACAATCCATGATCCAGACCTACCGCGGCATCCGCCCGCGCATCGACCCGACCGCCTGGGTGCACCCGAACGCCACGATCATCGGCGACGTCGAGATCGGCCCGTGGGTCAGCGTGTGGCCCGGCGTCGTATTGCGCGGTGATTGCGGGGCCATCCGCATCGGCGCCTACACCAACGTGCAGGACGGGACGGTCGTGCACACCACGCAGGACGTGTCGCAAGCCATCGTCGGCGAGCGCTGCACCATCGGCCACAGCGCGATCCTGCACGGGTGCATCATCGGCAATGACTGCCTCGTCGGGATGCACGCGACGGTGCTCGACAACGCGATGGTCGCCGATCACTCGATTGTCGCGGCCGGCTCGGTGGTCACGGTCGGCAAGATCTTCCCGCCAAATGTCATGCTGATGGGCAGCCCGGCGCGCGTGAGCCGCGAGCTGGCGGAGCAGCACTTGAAGCAGATCGACTACGCCTGGCAGGCCTACCTGCGCTACGCCCAGCCGTTTCGCGACGGCGAGGTCGAGACGGTCGGCTAGCTGATGTTTTCGCAGCGAACGCACTGGTCGCAGACGCACAACGCCCTGACGCTGGCGGTGGCGGCGCGGCGTGCGGCGGGGCTGCCGATCCTCGACCTGACGGCGACCAACCCGACGCAGGTCGATCTGCCGCTGCCGATGGACGACGTGGCGCTGGCACTTTTTCAAGGCACGACAGGCATTTACGATCCGCAGCCGTTTGGCCTGCTCGAAGCGCGCCAGGCCGTCGCCGCCTACCACCAAGGCAAGGTCCCGGCGGAGCACATCGTCCTGACAGCGAGCACGAGCGAAGCCTACGGCCTGCTGTTCAAGCTGCTGTGCGATCCCGGCGATCGCGTGCTGGTTCCCGCGCCGAGCTATCCGCTGTTCGAATACCTCGCGGTGCTGGAATCGGTGCAGCCGGTGCCGTACCCGAGCCGGCTGGCGAACGGCGAATGGCACATCGATCTCGAGGCCTTGCGCGACATGCTGGACGAGCGGACCCGCGCCATCCTGCTGGTGAGCCCGAACAACCCGACGGGTGCGGTGGTGCACAGCGAGGAAGTGCTTGAACTGGCACAGCTCTGCCAGGAGCGCGGCATGGCGCTCGTCTGCGACGAGGTGTTTGCCGACACGATCGCGGCGGGGCTCTACGGCCGGATGGCTAGCCTTGCCGGGCTGACGACCTGCCTGACGTTCGTGCTGAGCGGGCTGTCCAAGGTGTGCCTGCTGCCGCAGCTCAAGCTCGGGTGGATGGCGGCCAGCGGGCCGGCGGAGCTGCTGGCGCAGGCGCTGGCGCGCTTGGAAATCCTTGCGGATACCTACCTTTCCGTGGCGACGCCGGTGCAGCGCGCCCTGCCCCGGCTGCTGGACCTGCGCCATGGCATCCAGGCGACGCTGGCGCAGCGGCTGGCGACGAACCGGCGCGTGCTGCAGGCGGCGCTGGTGGGCACGACGGCCACGCTGCTGCCGGCCGACGGCGGCTGGAGCGCGGTGCTGCGCATCCCTCGGACGAAAAGCGAAGAGGAATGGACGCTTGCACTGCTGGAGCAGGACGGCGTGCTGGTGCATCCCGGCTGGTTCTTCGACTTTGCGACGGAGGCCTGGCTCATCCTCAGCCTGCTGCCGCCGCAGCCGGAATTCGCGCAAGGTGTGGAACGGCTTGCGGCTCGACTGGCAGACGTTTGATCAGCTGCGCGTGAAGTGCCAGACTGAGACTGTCCTCAACAGAAAAGGCGCGAAATTCCATGCTTCTGCACGCGCAGCGGCGCGGCAGGGCCGGGGAGTCTCCGATGATCCTCCTCTTTCTCTATGTGCCGATCGCCGTCACCGCCATCAACCTGCCCTTGATGCTCTGGCTCGGGCTCGACGCGGAGGCGCGCGGGATGGAACGGCCGGTGGGGTGGATGGTCGCGGTGGCGCTGTTCGGTCCGATGGCGGCGCTGTGGTACCTGGGCGCGCGGCCTCAAGGCAAGGTCGAGTCCTGCCTCAATTGCGCCGGCGAATACGTCGATGTCGAGTCGACCTGTCCGCACTGCGGCTCGCCGGTGACGCCCAGGACCGCCGCGCAGGTGAAGCATCCGCCGCTGGCGACCGGGCCGGCGTGGCCGCTGCAATCGCGCTGAAACCAGTCTACACTCGCGGCCATGAGCCCTCCGCCCCCGCCGCCGCAGCTTGCCGACCCGCAGCCTGGCCGCCTGGCGCGTTTTGCGCAGCGTGCGACCGCGCTGTCGGAGCGCTACCTGCCCGACGCCTTCCTGTTCGCGCTCCTCGGCACCGTCCTCGTGCTCTGCGCTGCGTTGACGGTCGGCGGCGCCACGCCGGCAGCGGCCGTGCGCAGTTGGGGTGACGGCTTCTGGTCCCTGATTCCCTTCACGTTGCAGATGGCGATGATCGTCATCTCCGGCACCGTCGTCGCCACCGCTCCGCCCGTCCGCCGCGCCATCGACCGCCTCGCCTGCATTCCACAGGGCAACCGCAGCGCCACCGTGTTCGTCGCCGTCGCCTCGATGACCAGCTCCTGGTTCAACTGGGGATTCGGGCTCTTGTTCTCCGCCGTGCTCGCCCGCGCCGTGGCGCGCCGCGTCGCAGGCGTCGACTACCGCACGCTCGCCGCCACCACGCTGCTGGGCCTCGGCACCGTGTGGGCACAGGGCCTGTCTGGCTCCGCCGCCTTGCAAGTGGCCACGCCCGGCCTGCTCGCGCCCGCCACCCGCACCATCATCGCCGGCCGCGCAGCCGCGGGCGGCGAGCTCGTCCCCGGCGGCATGATCCCGCTCACGCACACGATCTTCCTCTGGCAGTCGTTCCTGGCGGTCGCCATCGAGATCGTCTTTGTCGCCGCCGTCATCTGGTTCATCACGCCGACCGGGGCGGCGGTGCGGACGGCCGCGGACCTGGGCATCGATCTGCGCGAGCCGGAAGCGGATGTGCCCGTCCAGCAAGCGCGCACGCCCGGCGAGTGGCTCGAACACCAGCCTTGGCCGAACCTGCTGGTGGTGGTGCTCGCTGGCGGCTACCTGCTGCAGACGCTGCTGAGCGCCAAGAGTCTGGCCGCATCCATCACCTTGAACACGCTCAATCTTTTCTTCCTGACGCTTGGCTTTGCCCTGCACCGCACGCCGGCGCGCCTCATGCGCGCCTTTGCCGCCGCGACGCCGGGCATCTGGGGATTCCTGCTGCAGTTTCCGTTCTACGGCGGCATCGCGGCGCTGATCACCGACACGCACCTGAACGCGCAAATCGCCGCGTTGTTCACGCGCATCGCAACACCGCTGACTTATCCAGCACTTGTGGCCGCCTACAGCGCGGTGCTGGGCGTGTTCGTCCCGTCCGGCGGCTCCAAGTGGGTCATCGAGGCGCCGTACGTGCTGCAAGCCGCGCATGACCTGCACGTCCACCTCGGCTGGATGGTCGCGGTCTACGATCTTGGCGAAGCCCTGGCCAACCTGGTGCAACCCTTCTGGATGCTGCCGGTGCTCGCGCTCCTGCAGCTGCGGGCGCGCGACATCATGGGCGTGACCTGGACGGTGTTCGTCGTGCTCGTGCCGGTCGTGCTGGTGCTGGTGACGGTGTTGGGGGCGACGCTTCCGTATCCGTTGTAGCTGGGCTGCAGACGCCGTCGTCCATGGATCGTGGCATCTAATGAATTGCATAGAAAGCCGCAAGGATTGCACGCGATTCAACGTTATCCACAAGCGGCGACGATCGGCGATTCGCTCGCTGATGCAGGTGGTTGCCGAGGCGACTCAGGCGACCTTGGCCGCGACGATCTTTGGCGCTGACGTGATTTCGAGTGGTTGCGACACGGCGCTTGC
>CAIXAA010000964.1 GCA_903917305.1 uncultured Myxococcales bacterium
CGCAGGCGCCGGCGCTGCACTGCTCCGCGACGGTGCACGGGTCGCTGTCCGCGCAGGGCGCGCTGTTGGGCACGTGCACGCAACCCTTCTCCGGCGCGCAGGAATCGTCGGTGCACGCGTTGCCGTCGTCGCACGCCACGGCGCTGCCGCCGCCGCACGCGCCCAGGGCGCAGGTCTCGCCCAGCGTGCACGCCGACCCGTCATCGCAGCCCTTGCCGTCGTTGAGGATGACCGGCTTGCACTTGCCCACGGCCGGGTCGCACTGTTCCTGGTGGCACAACGTGTCGCCGGTCGGGTCGCAGGCCACGACAGTTGTCGGATTGATCTTGCACACATACGGCAGCTGCGCCTTGTCGCAGTAGAGCGTGCCGTTGCACAGATCGCCGTCCTCCGCGACGCTGCAGTCGGTGTCGACGCTGCACGGACACGCCGCGGTCCCCAGGCACTTGCCGCCGGCGCAGACGTCCGCGCCGTTGCAGGCGATGCCGTCGTCGCACGCCGCCGTGTTGTCCGTGTGCGTGCAACCCAAGGAAAGATCGCAGGCATCGTTGGTGCACACATTGCCGTCGCTGCAATCGACGGCGGTCCCGGCGCAGGCGCTGCCGCCGCACACATCGCCCGTGGTGCAGACCGAGCCGTCATCGCAAGTCGCGGTATTGGCGGTGAACAAGCAGACGCCGCCGGCGCAGGCATCGTCGGTGCAGCTGTTGCCGTCCTCGCACAGGCTCATGCCCGCGGTCACGTCGTCGGGCAAGCCGTTGCAATCGTTGTCCTTGCCATCGCAGATCTCCGGCGTGCAAGGTCCCAGGCACTGCATGCCGGACGGCGTCGCGCCGCAGACACTTTGCGCAGGACATTCGCTGGTTTGCGTGCACGGACAGCCGAAGGCGCCTGGGCAGGCCGGCGCGGCGTCCGCATCACCCTCGCTGGCGTCCGCACCCGCCGTGTCGTCCGTCGCCGTCGCGTCGCCGGCCGCGTCTGTCGGTTCGGAATCTGTTGAGGTTGCGTCCGCTTGGACATCCACTGCGACATCCGGCGCAGCGGCATCGTCGGCGGCTCCGTCAACACCGGCGTCCACGGACGGCAGCTCCGGACCGACGCCCGGATCCGCCCGCGCGGCATCGGGCGCGGCTTCACCGTCGAGCTGGGCGTCGCCAACCCCGGTTGCAGCATCGGCTTTCAGGTTCGGCCCGACGACCTTCGCGTCGTCGCTGCAAGCCCCCAGAAAGGTCAGCATGGCGCAGGCAGTCAGCGCGGCGCTCAAACGCAGGTACTTCATCGGTCCCCCCGGACGCTCGAACCTGGCGTGAACCCATCCAACCAGGCAAGCGGGGGGAGGATCGCGCACAGCCCCGCCCGGCGCAAGCGGCAGCGGCGCCCTTGCCGGCCCCAGCGGGCAGCGCTACAGTGGATGCCGTCGTCCGCAGTCCGTTGCCCGGGAGCCGGGCACGGCGAACGAGGAGGCACAGCATGGCCAGTCGAGGCATCTCGCGACGCTCGTTCCTTGTCGAACTCCTCAACAAAAGCGCGGGACTCTGGGTCATCGCCACCGGCGGCGCGGCAGCTGTGATGCCCGGCTGCTCGAACAACACCGGCGGCACGGGCGCGACGCCGCCGAACAACGACGTCGGCAGCGGCGATCTCGCGCCGGGCGACCAAGGACCCGTCGTCAAGTACGGCGGCCCGCCCGACGTCGACGCCGCTCAACTGCCGGATGCGCCTGACGATATCGGCCCCGTGGTCAAGTACGGCGGCCCACCCCAGGACGTCACGCCGACGCCGGATGCCGCGGACGACATCGGTCCGGTCGTGAAGTACGGTGGTCCGCCCCAGGATGTCAGCCAAGAGCCGGATATCCATGAGGACATCGGCCCGGTGGTCAAGTATGGCGGCCCGCCGCAACCGGACGTCGAGTCCACGCCCGATGCGGCCGAGGACATCGGCCCGGTCGTGAAGTACGGCGGCCCGCCGCAGTGGGACGCAAGCTAGCGATGTCCCTGCTGCGCAAACAGCCTGGCGACGTTGGCCTTTTCGACCTGCCGCGCCTCATCGCCGTGCGCAAGGACGCCGCCCGCCGCGCGCGCCTGTTCACCAAGCCCGACATGACCTACCTGTTCTGGGAGGCGACGCTGCGCTGCAACCTGCGCTGCCGCCACTGCGGGTCCAGCTGCGAAGGCAAATCGCCGGTGCGCGAGCTGGAAACTGCTGAAGTCAAAGGCATTCTCGACACGATTGCCCAGGACTTCAACGCCAGGCGCATCTTCGTGTCGATCACCGGCGGCGAGCCGCTCTTGCGCAAGGATCTCTTCGAGGTCGTCGCGCACATGACGCAGCTGGGCATGCGCAGCTGCATCGTGACCAACGGCACGCTGCTCGACGAAGAGAAGGCAAAGCGCTTGTGGGACGCGGGGATGCGCACGATCTGCGTGAGCATCGACGGCCTGCAGGACGAGCACGACCAGGTCCGCGGCAAGGACTCCTGGGGCAAGGCGCTGGCGGGCGTCACCGCGGCGCGGCGGGTCGGCTTCAAGCGCGTGGAGGCCATCACGTGCGTGCGGCCCGCGCAACTGGGCCATCTGCCTGAGATTGAACACGCGGTGCGGCAGGCTGGCGCGCAGATGTGGCGCCTCATCACCATCGACCGCATGGGGCGCGCCGAGAAGGACCCGGAGCTGTGGCTGGAACCGCCCCAGGTGCGGCAACTGCTTGATTTCGTGGAGACGCGGCGCAAAGAGATCGCGCGCAGCGGCGAGAAGTTCGACGTGCGCTTTTCCTGCGGCGGCTTTCTCGGCGTGCGGCGCGAACTGGCGGTGCGGCCGGGCGATGGTCAGTGTTTCGCGGGGTTGTGCGTCGCGTCGATCCTCTGCGACGGGCAAGTCTCGGCGTGCCCATCGCTGCCGCGCGAGTGGGCGCAGGGCTCCGCGCTGGAGCGGCGCTTCTCCGACATCTGGCGCAACGAATTCAAGCAACACAGCGATGTGACGTGGCGCCGGAGCGGGCCGTGCACGGATTGCTCCTGGTTCGAAGTGTGCGCGGGTGGCGGCCTGCATGAGCGGCTCGTGCAGCCCGAGGAGTTCTGCTGGCTCGATCGGCAGCAGGCCTAGGCTCGCATTCACCAAGCATCCCAGGGTATTGAACTACGGCTGCGGCAGCACCCGCACGCCGCGCGCCGGCACGGTCGCTGTGGCGCCCTGCACGACCTCGCCGGTCAGCGCATCGGTCAGCGCCGCGTCCGGCAGCCCGGTCACCGGCGCCGGCTGGCTGCCGCGGTTCAGCGCCACGTAGACCGTCTGCGTGTCGGTCGCCATCTGGTACACCCAGGTATCGTCGGTCACGCTGAGCGTACTGCGCACGCCGCGGCGCAGCGCCGGGTACTTCGCGCGCGCCTGCCCCAGCGCCTGCATGCGGGCAAGCAGCCACGATTGCCCGATGTTGTAGCCGCCCCACTGCATCGGCCGCCGGTTGTCCGGATCGCCCGCCCCCGGCATGCCCACCTCGTCGCCGTAGTAGATGAGCGGCACGCCCGGCGTCGTCATCAGCACCGCCATCGCGAGGCCGAGGCGCTCGTACGCGGATTTCTCCGCAACGACACCGGGTTGATTGACCCAGGACTTGTCCTTGCCGTCGCTCCACACGTCGGTCCACCCGGGCTGGTCCTGCGCGAAGTGGATGGCGCGCGGCAGGTCGTGGTTGCCGACAAAGGTCGACATGATCGCATCCGGCCCGTAGTAGCCGTCGTTCGCGTCGAGAAAGCCTTTCAAGTCGGTCATCTTTCCCTGCCCGAGCAGCACGTTCGTCAGCAACTGCGCGCGCAGCGGGAAGTCGAACTGCCCATCCAGCTTGGCGCACGGATCCACGAACGACTTGATGAATCCCTTGTCGCCATCGAATGTTTCGCCGACCAGCCACACGTGCTGCTGCTTGCCCGGCTCGATCTCGTCCAGCAGCCGCTGCCGCACGCCCGTCAGCCAGGAGCCTTCCACGTGCTTGATGGCGTCCAAGCGCAGGCCGTCCGCGCCCGATTGCTTCATCCACCAAATCACGTTGTCGAGCGAGGCGTTCTGAGCGTCGACGTTGGCGAAGTTGAAGTCGGGCAGGTAGGTCTGGAACCAGCAGGTGACCATGGTCGGACCGTTCCAGGGGCACACGCTGCTGCCGCACACGCAGTCCTGTCCGTTCACCTGCGCTGGATGGAACCAGCCGTCGCCGGCGTGCGCCTGGTAGATCGGCGAGGACTTGTGCACGTGGTTCATCGCGTAATCCAGCACGATCTGGATGCCCTTGGCGTGCGCCGCGTCGACCAGCGCCTTGAGGTCGTCCATGGTGCCGAAGTGGGCCTCGGGCTTGCTCGTGTCGCGCGGCCAGTAGCCGTGGTAGGCCGCATAAAGCTTGCCATCCGCGCCCACTTCCGCCGCGTCCGTGTTGTCCATGGGCACCGTGACCCACAGCACGTTGACGCCGAGGTCCGTGAACCAGCCGCTCTCGATCTTCTGCGTCACGCCCTGCCAGTCGCCGCCGTTCCAGTTGGCGATGTCGGCGAGGCCAGCCGTCTTGTTCTTGTTGTCATTCGCGGGGTTGCCGTTGGCGAAGCGATCGACGAACACGAAGTACATCACGCCGTCGCGCCAGTCGAACGCGCCCGACTTGGCGGGCACGCCGCAGACCGTCTGCGGCCCGACGCAAGTCCAGGGATCGCAAGCGTCTGCGGCCAATACGGAATTCTTGCCGCCATAGCCGTCATCCGCGCTGTCGGGGTTGCCCGGATCGGCCAGCCATTTCTCGACGCCGCCGGTGCCGACCGTGCGGAACTTGTATTGAACCGAGGTGTTGTACGGCATCTGCGCGACGACGGACCAGCCGCTCGCGCCTTGCACCAGCGGGATGCCCTTCTTCCACGCGTTGAAGCTGCCGCGCAGTTCGACGACCGTCTCGCTGCCGTCGCCGGTGTAGGAAAATGCGTGATCACAGCGCTTTGCGCTATCGTCGCACACCGCCGGACCGACGTCGCCCGCGATCTCGCTGGTCGTCGCATCGTCCACGTCGCCGCCGGTCGCATCCACGACGTCGTCCGCCGCGTCGCCTGGCGATCCACCTGGATCCGGGACGGAATCCACGGTCGCGACATCCTGCGGCGCAGGCGTGTCCGGCAACGCATCCGCCGGAGTTGCGGAATCCGGCGTGGCCGCGAGTTCCTTGAGCACCACGTCGTGCGGCGGCGTGTCGAGTTGCGTCCCGGTGTCCTGAACGGCGCTGACATCCGTCAACAATCCAACGCCTTGAATCGGCGTCGTGCAGGCGGCGAGGGCGAACAGGCAGAGCAGGAGCGACACGGGCCGGGTCATCGGGGCCTCCGAACAAGACA
>CAIXAA010000965.1 GCA_903917305.1 uncultured Myxococcales bacterium
CCGACGGCTGCCGACATCGACACCGGCATGTCGCGCAGGACCAGCAGCGCCACGCCGCCGACGCAGGCAAAGGGGACGTTGAGCAGAATCAGCATGGCCGGCCGCAGCTTGCCGAACGTCCAGATGAGCACGCTGACGATGAGCGCCAGCACCACGGGCAGCACGATGGCCATGCGCTTGCGCGCCTCCGCGAAGGTCTGCCACTGGCCGCCCCACTCCACGCGATAGCCTTCCGGCAGCTTGACCTGCGAGCGCACCGCATCCTGAGCCGCCACCGCCACTTCGCCCAAGTCGCCGCCGCGCACGTTGAAGCCTACCACGATGCGCCGCTGCGCCATCTCGCGGCTGACAAGACCGGACGTTTGCTGCGCTTTCACATCCGCGACCACGCGCAGCGGCACCAGCGTGCCCGCGGCGGTCGGCAGCGGCAGATCCGGCAGCGTGAACGCCGTCGGCGTGCCAGCAATGCGAACGCGCACGGGAATCTTCACCGGGCCGTCGTAGGTATTGCCGACCGTCAGCCCCGTGCGCACCGCCTGCACCGTGTCCAGCACGTCGCGCGCCGTCATGCCGTAGGTCGCCGCCTGCAGGGCATTGGGCTGCACCTCGAGGAGCGAGACCGGCGGCGGCGCCAGCACGCGCACATCCGCGGCACCTTTGGCTTTCTTGCACGCATCGGCGACCAGCTCGGCGACACGGCGCAGCTCGTCCAGATCCGGGCCGTAGACGCTCACGGCGATGTCGGTGACGCTGCCGCCAAGCAACTCATTGAAACGCATCTGAATCGGCTGGGTGAACGAGGCCGCGTTGCCCGGATCCTGCGTCGTCAGCAGTGCATCGATCTCGTCGATCAGCGCCTCGCGCGTCAGCCCCGCCCGCCACTCCGCGCGCGGCTTGAGCGTCACGAACACGTCCGCCTGCTCCAACCCCATGATGTCGGTCGCCACTGCCGGACTGCCGATGCGCGAAACGACCTGTTTGATTTCAGGCACATGGTCGATCAGCAGCTTCTCCATGCGCGACGCCGCGTCGGTCGCCGACTCCAGGGAGATGTCCGGCGCACGCGTCGTCTGGATGATGAGGTCGCCCTCGTCGAGCTGCGGCACGAAGGAGCTGCCCGTGCCGGCAAACAGCCACACGCCGCCCGCCAGGATCAGCAGCGCCGCGAGCACCACCGGCAGCGAGAAGCGCATCGCGCCCTTGAGCACCGGCTGGTAGATCGCCTGCGCCGCGCGCACAAGCCACGGTTCCTTATCGGGAATGTCCTTGTCGCGCAAGAACAGGCTCGCCGCCGCCGGCACGAAGGTCAGCGCGAGCAGCAGCGACGCCGCCAGCGCGAGGATCACGGTCACCGCCATGGGCCGGAACATCTTGCCGTCGACCGCCTGCAGGCTGAGGATCGGCACGTAGACCAGCAGAATCACGATCTTGCCGAAGAAGATCGGGCGCGCCACGCTGACGCAGACGTCTTCGATGCGTCGCTGGCGCTCCTCCTCGCCCATCGCGGGCTGGCCATAAGGTGGAACAGTTTCTGCGAGATGGTGGAACAGCGCCTCGACCATCACCACGCCGCCGTCGACCAGCAGGCCGAAGTCGATGGCGCCCAGGCTCATCAGGTTGCCCGCGGCGTTCAGC
>CAIXAA010000966.1 GCA_903917305.1 uncultured Myxococcales bacterium
CGCCCGTCGGCGTCGCCGTTACCAGCTTGAGCGCGTCCGGGTCGTAGCGCAGGTGGCCGGCCAGCCCGACCAGGTTCGGAAAATCGTGAACCCAGACGGTGACATGCAGCAGCTGCTTGGCGTCCTGCCAGGTGCCCTGGAAGGAGACGGCCGGGCCCTTGTCCTGCGGATCATTGACGAACTTCGGCGCAGCCGCCGTCGCGATGTCGCCCGCGGAGCTGACGACGTCCGCGGTGACCGCCGCTTTCGTGGTGCTGGTCGTCGCGCCGCTGGAGCAGCCGAGGCCGGACAGCAGCGCAAGGGCCGCAAGCGCGCGACCTGAGGCGACAAGGGAAGGGGGTGGCATGCTTGCTCCGGTGCGCAGCGCGGCGGGAGACCCGCCAAAGGGCGGAAGAGCATACACGTCCTCCGCGCGCCGCCGCAAACGATATGGACGCCATCGGCCCACCGGCTACTCTATGAAAGAAAGTGATGAACCTTTTGGCGCCGACCGGTCACTTACTCGGCAGGGTGCAAGGAAAGCGGGAGGCGAGATGGCGACGGCCCAGACCAAAGAAGAGCAAGCGCAGTCCGATGCTGCAGATCAGGCCCTGGTAGCGGCCTACCAACGCGGCAACGGCCATGCGCTGACGGAGTTGTACCGTCGCCACGGTCGCCGCGTGGAATCGGTGGCGCGCAACCTGGTGGGGCCTTCGAGTGAACTGGAAGACATCGTTCAGGATGTGTTCATCGAGCTGCAGCGCGCCCTCTACCGCTTTCGCGGCGAGTCGCGCTTCACGACGTGGCTGCACCGCGTGACGGTCAACGTGGCGCTGCAGTACCTGCGCAAGGGGCGCCGCAAGGGCTTCCTGCGCTGGGTCGGCCTGGATCGCGTCACGCACAACATCTCGCACCCGACCGAGAGCCGCATCGAGGCCCGCGACCTTTGCCGCCAACTTTATGACATCTTGGGTGAACTGCCCGAGAAGAAGTACGTCGTGTTCGCGCTCTACGAGCTGGAGGGCATGACGCTCGAGGAGATCTCGACGTCGCTCGGCATCAGCACGAACACAGTCAAGTCCCGGCTTTTCCACGCAAGGCGGCATGTCTTCGACACGGCTCGTCAGCGCGGCGCTCTCCCGTCCCATGCCCTGCAGGTGATCAAATGAACGAACCACTGACCAACACCGTGTGTCCGAGTTCGGATCGCTGGGTCGAGCTGCTCAGCGGCCGGGAGGACGGCGACACCCTCGCGCGTCACCTCGATTTGCAACAGCACCTCGATGCTTGCAGCGCCTGCCGTGCCGCCACCGAAGAGGTGCGGCGCTACCAGACGTTGCTGCTGCGCGCCAAGGTGCCGCCGCTCAGCGCCGATCAGCGCCAGGCTCTGGATGACCGCGTGCGGATGCTGTCCTCTCAGTGGACGCCGCCGCCGCGCGTGTCGCCGCGCGTGGCCTGGGGCGTCGCGCTGGCGGCCGCGGCCGTGCTGGTGTTCCTGATGGCGCGGCCGTTCATGGAGCGGCGCGTGCAGCGCGAGCACGACTTCGCGCAGCGCCTCAGCCTGGCGACGCTGCCGGCCGATCGTGCCGGCGAAGGCGTGGCGACGGGCGTGGTCGATGCCGGCATCCAAGTCGCGGATCGCTCAGGCACCTGGCGGCCACTGGCGACCGGCGAGCGGCTGCGCTCCGGGCTGCGGCTGCGCTCGGCCGCGGCGACGAACGCGCGTGTCGTGGTGCCGGGTCGCTTCGAGATCGTGCTGACCCAAGGGTCGGAGCTGGACATCCTGTCCGTGCACGCCAACCAGGCCTACCTGCGACTGCGCCAGGGCGAGGTCGACTGCCAGGTGGAGAAGCTGCGTCCTGGCCAGCATTTCGCGGTGATGTCAGCAGGGTTCCGTGCCTCCGTGATGGGCACTCGCTTCTCGGTGCAGCATGCCAGCGCGAGCTCCGGCGTGGCCGTGCAGGTGACCGAAGGCGCAGTGCGGGTGGATGCTGCGGATGATCCGAACGCCGCGTCGGCCGAGACGACGACGACGGTGCGCCCGGGCCAGCGTTGGCACTACGAAGCCGGTCGCATGGCGCTCGAGCCGATTCCCGCTTCGGTCGAACGCATCGTGACGCCGGCTGCGCCCGCCAGCCAGCCGACCGCGGCGGCGACGACGCCGGCAGTGAGCGCTGCCAAGTCCGTCAAGCCGTTGCCGGCCAAGCCGGAAGCCGCCGCGCCGGAGACGCCCAAGCACAAGTTCGTGATCGAAGTGCCGCCGCAGACGATGACGCCCGAGGAGATTCAGCGGCTCGAAGGCGGCGCGCCCGTGTCGCACTGATCGGGCCTTCGCAGGATCGCGAGGCCGGGCGGGCACCTACAGATCGAGCCCGATCCCGGCGCCGCGGTACCAGCACAAGCGCAAGCTGAACATCCAGCGCAAGTGCGCGCCGGTGAACGACTCTTGTTCGGCACCGACGGCGGCTTCGACGCCCCAGCTGCGGGCGGGCCGGTAGCCGAGCGCCGCTTCGCCGCGCACGAAGGGCTTGAATCCATCGGCAGTCAGCGCAGTTCCGGCTGAAGCTCCCAACGCCGGGATGAACGTCAGGGCATCGACGGCGAAGCGCACGTCCGCGGCCAGGGACGTGGAGCCGCGCGGCGCATCGTAGAAGAAACGCCGGTCGCGCAGGCCAGCGCCGATGGCCCAGAAGTCCGTGAGATCGTAAAGCCATCCGCCTTCGACGCCCGCCGATGCGCCGGGTGCTGCGACGCCACCCGCGACGCCGCCCGAGAATTCCTGTTCGCCGGCGGTGGCGCAAGCGGCAGCGGGCCAAAGGCAAGCAGCCAGGACGGCGGCAGCGAGGACGCGCCTCATGCGGCACCCGCGATCGCGGCCATGAACTCGGTTTCACTCAGGATCTTGATGGGTTCACCGGCAGCCTGCAGC
>CAIXAA010000967.1 GCA_903917305.1 uncultured Myxococcales bacterium
GATGCGGTGATCCAGGTGGGCGGCGCCGTCACATCGAAGCGGCTGCTGCAGTGGCTTGGCGAGGCGCGACCAGAGTGGGCGGTCGTGCGGCCGGACGCGCAGCGCCGCGATCCGGTGCATGGCGTCACGTTGCGTGTCCTTGCGGATGTCGCGGAGTTGGCAGCGCTCGAGGTCGAAGGCCAAGAGTCCAGCACCCGCGTTGCGCGTCTGCAAGGTGCCTCGCAGCAAGTGGATTCGCTGGTGGAGGCCTTCCTTGCGCGGCAAGCCGGGGACTGTGAGATGGCAACCGCGCGCACGCTCGCTCGCGACCTGCCGGCGGGTCATGTGCTTGCGACCGGCAACAGCATGCCCATCCGCGACCTCGACATGTACGCACCGCAAAGTGAGGAGATCAGGCTGGTTTTCTCGCAGCGCGGCGCCAGTGGCATCGACGGCGCACTGGCGACGGCGACCGGTCTCGCGCTTGGACGCGGCGCGCCGCTGACGATGCTGCTGGGCGACCAGAGCTTCCTGCACGACGTGGGGTCGCTGCAGCTGCTCGCGGCGTCCCAGGCGCCGGTGACGGTGGTGCTGGCGGACAACCGCGGCGGCGGCATCTTCCAGTTCCTGCCGGTGGCGGGGCAGACGCCGGTGTTCGAGCGCTGCTTCACCGCGCCGCATGAGGCCGATATCGCCAGCATCTGCGCGGCCTTCGGCGTGGGCTATGCCGCCGTCGACCGGGATCTCGGCGCAGCACTGCGCGAGGCCTGGCAGGACGGGCGCCCGCGCGTGCTGCACGTTCGCACCGACGGCAAGGCCAACGAGGCGCAGCACCGCGAACTGCAGGGCGAGATTCGGACCCACCTGTCGCGGGCCTGGCCCGAATGACGCCGACCATCATCCTGCTCCACGGCTTTCTCGGCGACCAGCGCGACGCCCGGGGCATCGTCGATGCCTTGCAACTACCGGCTATTGCGCTGGATATGCCGGGTCATGGCGCGCAGCCGCTCTTGCGCGGCGGTCTGCCGGCCGCGGCGCGGGACCTGTGGCGGCGCCTCGACGGCCTGGGCGTCGGGCGGGCGCTGCTCTGCGGCTACTCGCTGGGCGGGCGCCTGGCGTTGCACGCAGCGCTGCAAGAACCGAAGCGTTGCGCGGCCTTGGTGATGGTGTCGGCGTCGCCCGGGCTGCGGACGCGGCAGGAGAGGCAGACGCGCGCGGCCGCGGACGACCAGCTGGCGGCGGATCTCCTGGCTCAAGATCTCCCAGAGTTCTTGCGACGTTGGTACGCGCAGCCCCTGTTCGCCACGCTGACGCAGCACCCGGAATTTGCGCGGATCCTGGCGCGGCGCGGGCAGGGCGACCGACAGCGGCTGGCGGCGGCCTTGCAGCGCCTGACCGTCGGACGCCAGGCGAACCTATGGCCGCGACTGCGCCATTTGGACGTGCCCAGCCTGTGGCTGGCCGGCGCGTGCGACGCGAAGTATGCGGCGATCGCCGTGGACGCGGCGCACCTGGCGCGGGGGCGGGCGTTGCTGCTGCCGAATGTCGGTCACGCGTTGTGGTCGGAGGCGCCGGTCGCAGTGGCGCACGAACTGGCGCAACTGGCTGCCGCGCTAAGCGCTCCGCCGCATTCTGGTCTTTCGTAGCGCCATCCGGCAGACTCCGCGGACGATCGGGACGCTCCAGCTGTCCAAGAAGGGGAGAAAACCATGGTTCTTCGACGCACTTGTGTTGCACCACTGTTCGCCGTGCTTCTGCTTGCTTGCGGCAGCAACGCTGCCAAGACCGTCGCGGACACGGAGGCCGCGCCCGAAGACGACGCGGCGGACGCGGCAATCGCCAGTGATGTCAGCGGAGCCGACGCAACTCCGGCGGACCAGACCGCGGCGCCTGCCGATGCCAGTGGCACCGATGCCGCGGCACCTGCGGATGGGGCCGTGGATGCGGGCAAGGATACGCAAGCCCTCGATGTGGCTCCGGATGTGGCGTCAGCGGACGTCAAGCAGCCAACCCCGGCCAATGGCCAGTGGATCAAGCAGGCCATCGACGCACCCAGCACGCTGCATGGCATCTGGGGCAGCGCGGCCGACGACATCTGGGCTTGCGGCGACCAGGGCGCCTTGCTGCACTACGCCGCCGGCACCTGGCATGCCGACAAGTCGCCGACGATCCAGTGGTTGCACGGCATCTGGGGCAGCGGACCCAGCGATGTCTGGGCCGTCGGCGAGAGCACCACCATCGTCCACTACGACGGCAAGACGTGGACCGCCGCGGGATTGGCCAGCATCGGCGCGCTGTTTGCCGTGAGCGGCACGTCGTCCACGGACATCTGGGCGGTCGGCGACGCCGGCCTCGTGCTGCACAGCAACGGCAAAGTCTGGATGCCGTCAACGGTTCCTGGCGAGCCCTACCTCTATGGCGTCTTCGCGGCGGGCACGGACGACGTGTGGGCGTCCGGCGGCGGCGGAGCGCTGTGGCACTGGAACGGCAGCGCGTGGAAGGGCTTCGACGCCGGCACGAAGGCTGGCATCGAGGGCTTGTGGGGCACCAGCAGCGCCGACATCTGGGCCGCGGGCGACCAGGGCGTGATTCGTCACTGGAATGGCAAGTCGTGGAGCGCGGTGGACTCCACCGTCCCCGCCGGCCACCTCTACATGCCCTGGGGCGCCAGCGCGAATGACGCGTGGATTCCCGGCAACGGCGGCGTCCTGCTGCACTGGGACGGCTTTGCCTGGAGCCAGTTCGACTGGGGCGGCGACGTCAACTTACGCGCGATCTGGGGCAGTTCCAGCAAGAACGCCTGGATGGTCGGCCCCGACAAGGAGATCGTCCACTACACCGCGCCCTGACGTCGCGGCTACTTCGCGGGAGCAGCCGGCGCGGCCTTCGTGAACTCGATGTCCAAGGAGATCGAGACCTCTTCGCCGACGGCCAGGCCGCCCGTCTCCAGGACCTTGTTCCAGGTCAGCCCGAAATCCTTGCGGTTGATCTTGGTCGTCGCCGAAGCCGCCACGCGCTCCATGCCCCACGGATCCTTGATGGCGGCCGTCGGCCCTTCGACCTCGAGCTTCACCTCCTTCGTCACGCCGTGCATCGTCAGGTCGCCCGTGACCTTGAGCTTGCCCTTGCCGGCCGCCTCGACCTTCCTGGACTTGAAGGTGATGGTCGGGAACTTGGCGACGTCGAAGAAATCCGGGGACTTGAGGTGCTCGTCGCGCTTGGTCTCGCGCGTGTTGATCGTGGATACGTCGATCGTCGCCTCGACGGAGGCCTTCTTCGGATCGGCAGCGTCGTAGGTCATGGAGCCGGAGACCTTGCCGAACTCCCCGCGAACATTGGAGATCATCATGTGGCGTACCGAGAAGTGCGCGCCGGAGTGGGATGAATCGATGTTCCAGGTGTCGGCAAAAGCGATGGCAGAACCAGAGAGCAGGAAGATGGCGGCCAGGGCCGCGCCAAGCAGGTGTCGCATGTCGTTCTCCGATGAGGCTGTTGCGCGCCGGTCCGGCGAACGTCGCCTGGCGCGTGCCTCGGGAATGGCCGGCGCCGTGAGGGCCGGTCGTTGGGTTGCCGACATCCTGCGCAAAGCTTGGCCGCAGCGCAAGCAGATTCCGCACGGCGCGCTGCTCTGGCCCGGCAGGACGCTCGCCGCGCGCCTCGCCCGTGCCGGATATTCAGACAACAATCAACGCAATTGCGGTTCGCGTGGCCGGCATAAGGAAATGCCCAAATGGTCATCGGTTCGATTTCGATTCTGTCCGCCGTACCAGTCGCGCGCGTTGCTTCGATCTGATTGATAGATCAAGGCATGTGTGCCGCTGGACGGTAGTGCCGAACGAAGCAATTCATCACATCCGCATGCGATCGTGTCGCGAAATGCTGCGACGTTCCTGGAGAATTATCTTGCGCGGCGTCGAGACGGCTGCTACGCTGACCTGAACGTGGTCCCGCATCTCGATTCGATCGATATTGCCCACGCACAACCAGCACTTCCGGGCCTGATCCACCCGGATGTGCCCTTTCGACGTGTATCTCGTTCGCGGTTTGATTCCCCCAAATGCGACACTGCCGTGTGAATTGTTCGCTGTGAATTGACCGGCCGCAAGAGCGGCGACCAGGGGAGGACGATGATGCAAACTAGATTTCTTCCGTGCGGTTGGCGCGTCATCTGCGCGACGTGGTGTGCCACGCTGGCGGCGGCTGCCTGGACCGCTGCCGATGCGCAAGCGCAGGTCACGCAGAGCATCTCGCAGCAGGGCAGGCTGCTGAGTTCAGGCGGCTTTCCCGTGCCGGACGGCGCGCACAAGTTCACCATCGGCTTCTATGGCGCGCAAACGGGCGGTGCGCCGCTGTGGACGTACACCGATCCCTCGGTGCCGGTGGTTCAAGGCGTGTTTACGGTGCCGATCATTGTCGACGCGGTCGGCATGGCGCAGTTCGTGGCGGGCGCGCCGGCGTGGGTGGGCATCGCCCTGGACGCGGACGGCGAACTGCCGCGGATTCCCTTGCGTCAGGTGCCCTTTGCGCTGGTCGCGCAGCAAGCGTTGGCGCTCACGTGCAGCAGTTGCGTCACGGGCGGGCACATCGCCGACGGGACCATCGGCAACGTCGACCTTGCCGCCGGCGTGCTCTTCGGTTCCGTGCAACCGGGCACGGGCGCCACGGGCACCGCCTTCAACGTGACCAACGGCAGCAGCGCCATCAAGTTCGCGGCTGGCGCGAACGCGACCGTCGCGGTCGACAACGTGAACCACGTCGTGACGATTGGCGCGACCCCGCAAGGCTCCGTCGCGTCGGTCACTGCCGGCGCCGGTCTCACGGGTGGCACCATCACCAACACCGGCACCATCGCCATCGCCAGCGGCGGCGTCTCCAACACCATGATCCAGTTCCCGAACGTCACCGTCGCGCCCGGCACCGGCCTTTCGGGCGGCGGCGCCATCTCGCTCGGCGGCACGGCCACCTTGAACAACACCGGAACGTTGTCCGTCTCGGCCAGCCCGCCGCTGGCCATCACGGCGGGGCAGAATCCCACGCTGTCGCTCTCGACGACGCTCGCTGGATTGACCGCCGCGCAGGTACTGAAGTGGAGCGGCGCGGCCTGGTCCAACGCGTTCCTCGACGCCAGCGAGCTCACGGGCGTGCTCACCGCCGCCAAGGGCGGCACCGGCCTGACGAGCCCGGGTACCGCCGGCAACTACCTGCGCAGCAACGGGACGCTCTGGACGTCGTCGGCCATCAGCGCGGCAGACGTGCCCTCCCTCGCTGCCAGCTACGTCGACCTCAGCAGCAACCAGGCGGTCGGCGGCACCAAGACCTGGTCGGCGCTCGGCTCCTTCGCGGCGGGGATCGTCTTGAACAACGCCACCAGCAACAAGATCGCCTTCACGGGCGGCGGCGTCGCAGCACCGACGACCACCAGCACCAGCGCCGGCACCAAGATCGTCTACTTTCCGGCAGTGTCCAGCACGCTGGTCGACTACGCCATGGGCGTCGAGACAGGACCGCCTGCCGCGCTGTGGTACTCGGTCCCCGCTGCCAGCGCGTCCTATGCGCACAAGTGGTATGGCGGCACCTCGCAAATCATGCTGCTCAAGGGCGACGGCACGCTTGCGGTCAGCGGCGCGGTCACGGCCCCCAGCTTCGTCGGCGCCTTCAGCGGCAACGGCAGCGCCTTGACCGCGCTGAACCCGGCCGCCGTCAGCGCCGGCACGATGGCGGGCGTCAACATCACCGGCAACGCCGCCACCGCGACAACGGCGACAAGCGCCACGACGGCCACCAACGCGACGAACGCGACGTTTGCCACCAATGCCGGCAACGCGAGCACCGTCACGAACGGCGTCTACACCAATGGCACCTATGCGGATCCGGCTTGGATTTCCAGCCTCGCCGCGAGCAAGATCGTCGGCACGGTCGGCAGCGCGGGGAGCGCTACCACCGCCACGACCGCCACCAACTTCAGCGCCGCGCTCGCGGGCGACGTCACCGGCAACCAGAACGCCACGTCCGTGCAGCGCATCGCCGGCGTGGCGGTCACCTCGGCCGGCGCGTCGACCGGCCTGGTGCTCAAGTACAACGGCACGCAGTGGGCGCCCGGCACCGACGACACCGGCAGCAGCGACGTCAAGGCGCAGTCCGGCGCAGGCACGGCGAACTCCCTGCCGAAGTGGGTCAGTTCGACGTCGCTGGCCAACAGTTCGATTTCGGACAACGGCAGCACCATCTCCCTCGCGCCCGCCGCCAGCTCTGGCGCCCGCCTCGATATCACGAATCCGACCAACGCCGGCGTGAACTTGCGCACGAACTTCATCGACTTCCATGGCGACAACACGGCATCGTCCGACCGTCCCTATTTCCGCGGCATGACGAACCACCTCGTGCTCTCGCTCGCGCAGGCGGGAGGCGGCACGATGTACCTGAATTACCCGGAGCAGACGTCCGGCTCGGTGACCACGCGCGTGCAGGAATCGCTGTTCATCGGGACGAACGGCAATGTCGGTTTGGGGACGGCGGTGAGCGGCGCTGCAACGCCCAGCCAGCGCCTCGATGTTTTCGGCAACGTGCAGATGGAGCAGAACGATTACATCAACTTCGTGGCGAACTCCTCCGGCGGCGCGCTCACGGTTGGCGGCAACAGCCGGCAGGGAACCGGAGCGTCGGTGGCGACCAGCACTGGCAATTTGCACCTCGACGCCGCGACAGGCGGCTACGGCATCTACATGAACTGGTACGGCGCCACTGGCGGCGTCAATATCGGCAACGGATCTGCTGGCTACGGTGCGTTGACGGCGGGCACGTTGACGTCGGCGGGCAACATCTTCGCCAATAGCGGCACCATGCAAACGCTGCGCCTGGACGGCGCGTACGTGCCGCGCTACCAGGCCTGGTCCTCGGTCACGCTGGGCGATGGCGGCGCGGGAATCTTCAATGACAACGGCAGCTACAAGAAGCTGATGGTTGTTGGCAACAGCTCCGCGGGCGGCGCGCGCGAAATCGGCCTGTGGGACAACCTCACCGTCAACGGCAACACAACCGTCTCCGGCAACGTCACCGTCACGGGCCGCGTCTACAAGACCTGTCCTTCCGGTTTCTACACGCTGGGACAGACCTGCTACGAACTCACGGACCATTACGGCAGCACGTACTCCTACGCCAGTTACTGGTGCGCGGCTTCCTACGGCGGCAGCCACGTGTGCACGTCCCAAGAGGCGCGCGCGGAAATCTACTGGACCGGCTCCTGCTCCGTCCCAGGCGGCAACACCTGGACCGGCGACATGGTCGCGGACCAGAACGGCGACGATGGCGTGCTGGGCATGAACTGCTCCAATGCCGGCAACCCCGACGGCAACTACAACGCAAACGGCACCAATTACTGGCGGTGCTGCATGACGTACGAGCTATGATGCGACGTCTGATGCTTGTTCTCGGCCTGCTGCTGCTGGTTGGCGCGGTGGCGGCGTTCGCTGCGCGGCGGGCAAGTCCGGCGAGGAGCCAGGAGCATCCGGTGCGGCCCGCGGACGCCAAGCCCACGGCGCCGACCCTGCGACCCCTGCGGCCCGCGGAGTTCCGGCTGCCGCGTGCGCGCCCCGCGGATCACCTGGGAGCGGACCTGCACGACGGCGATCCCGCGGTGCGCCACAATGCGCTGTGGCAGCAGATGCGCGAGGACACGCGCGAGGCCGGGCTGGCGATTCTGGAGGCGCTGCGCGACCCGGCGCCGCAAGTCTCCGAGGCGGCCGCGCTGGGAGCCGGCCACGCGCTGCAAGCCGGCACCGTGACGGCCGCCGAGGTGGTCGCCCTTGTGCGCCTTCCCGACCTGCCGACCAAGACCCACCTGCTGCTGCTGTCCAGCCTGGGCAGCGTGCAGAGCGCGGAAGGGACCCAGCTGCTGCTGGAACTGGCGCGGAGCGGCACGGCGCAGGAGCGCAGCGGCGCCGTGTTGTCGCTGGGGAACCAGGGCGTGGCCCTCGCGGCGCCCGCGCTGGTCGCGGCGCTCGCCGACGAGGACGACATGGTGTGGCACATGGCGCACGACCAACTGCTGCGCCTGGGCCAAGGGCGCGATTTCGGCAGGGACCAAGACAAATGGCGCGCGTGGCTCGAGGCCCAAGGCGTCGCCATGTCGGCCCGCCCCAAGTCCGGTTCGCATTGAGGAGGTTCCATGCTTCGCACGCTGCTTGCCCTGACCATCCCTTGCCTTGTGCTTCCCGCGACCGCCTTCGCCGACTGCGGTCTCAAGTGCGTGGCCGGACTGGTCCAGGCCGACTGCTCCCCGCCCCCCGTGCCGTGGCCGAAAGACGCGCCGCTGCGCCTCGCCGCGTTGTGCCAGCAGTGCTGCGCTGGCGGCGATGCGGGTCTGGCGTGCACGCCGCAGCCACTGCCGGTCCTGACGCTGAC
>CAIXAA010000968.1 GCA_903917305.1 uncultured Myxococcales bacterium
CATTGCGCCAGATGCCATCGGCGAGACCATTTCGCAGCTGGTCGGGATCGAAGGCGTCCTGGTCGCGATGATGCTCAAGCCGGATCGCGAGCCGGGCCTGTGGAAGTTGTCGCTGCGCTCCAAGACTGCCGTGAAGATTGGCGATGTGGCGCGGCGGCGCGGCGGTGGCGGGCACGATCACGCCGCGGGCGCGACGATCGCGGGTGAACTCCCGGCCTTGACGGCGGAGCTCGTCGCGGAGATCGAGGCGATCGTGCGCGCAGCGCAGTCCAGATCCACGCACGCTGGGACGCCGGCGCAGCACCTGCCAGGCTGACATGCGCGACGACCGCGCCGTCTTTGCCGCGCTGGCGCCGACCGTCCTGCGCACCCAACCGGTGGCGTGGGCGGGTGCGCGTGCGTCCTCCAAGGGTTCGATGTTGCAGCGCGATGGCGCCGTGTCGCGGCTTGCCGGCATGGACGGCCGGGTGCACGCGCAGGTGCTCGACGGCGAACAGGTCGAGCACGTGACCCTCGCCGCGGCGGGCGACCGGCTGTTCGCGACCTGCACCTGCGAGGCCGCGCCGTGTGGGCACGCCGTCGCGGTGCTGCTGGACTTGCAGCGAAAGATGCGGCAGACGCAGCAGCAGACCGAGCAGCGCGCGATGGTGATGGGCGCGGTGCGCGATCGCCTCGCGGGTGTGCGGGCGGTGCCCCAGGAGCAGGCGCCGGCGCGGATGCTGAGCGATCTCGAACGATTGCCCGTGGATGCGGCCATCGACATGGTGGCGCTCGCGTGGCGGCACGGGCTCAAGCCGTCGCTGATGGAGACCAGCCAGCTCACGGCCGCGACCCAACGCCTGGAGTCGATCGCGCCCGCAGAGCCGGCACATGCGGCGCAACTGGCCGTGCGCCTGCTGGAAGCGCTCGATACCCGCAAGGTCGTGTTCGTCGCGCTGCCCGAGGCGGCGGAGACCGCGGTCGTGCGGTTGGTGGGCGTGGCCGTGGCGACGGCAGGGCAGGGGCCGGTGCCGCAGAACTCGCTGGAGACGTTGGTGCGCATCGCGCTCGACGGGCACCTGCAGACTGCGGCGCACGCGGCGGCCGGCCTCGACGTGGCCGCGCAGCGCACGCCGGAAGTGCTGCGCACCGTGACCGACCTCGCACTGGCCTGGTCCGCGCAGCCGCACAGCGAGTGGCGCGAAGTCTCCGCGCCGTCCGGCCGGGACCGCTTGTTCTCAGGGCTCGTGGCCGCATGGACGGCCGCGGCAGAGCTGGACCAGGCGCTCACCGTGGCGCGCGCCTGGCCGCCGACGCGAGGCGCCCTGGTCGTCCTGGCGCAGGCGCTGGGCACCCAAGGGCGCGTCGAGGACGTGCTGACGCTCGCCGCTCCCTATGATCCGCGCGGCGAGTCCTGGGCGGCCTGCATGACGGCCGCAGCCCAGGCGGCCCAGGCGCAAGGCCAGTCGCTTTGCGCCGCGCGGCTTGCCTCCTACGCCTTCGATCGCCGCCCGGCGGAGCCGTGGTTCGCCTTGCTGGCGCAGGTTGCGCCGCGTGCGGACTGGCCCGCGCGGCGCACGGCGGCCGTCGTGCGCTTGCTGGCCGATGACGATCCGCCCTGGCTGGCCGGGCGCCTGGCCGCGGAGCCCGATGCTGCGGTCGCCCTGCTGCACGCCGTCCTGACGGCGCCCTTGCGCGATCGCACTGCGCACACGGGGCTGACCTTGCTGCGCGATCTCGACCCGCACGGCGCGTTTCAGGGCCGCTGCACGCGCCTGTGCGCCATGGCCACGTCGCCCGGCCTGACCGCGCGCGCCTTTCGCGATGAACTCACGCAGTTGGAGCGCGACGCCGACACCCTGGGCGAGCCCGGCTTGCTGGGCGACTTCGCCCGCCTGCTGGCGCGCGAATGCAGCGATCGCGCGCCGCTCGTCACGGCCGTCCGCAGCATCCTGGGAAGTTGATGGAGATCCTTCGACTCGCTGCGCGTCGCTCAGGATGAACGCCGCGCGACGCCTACGGCTGCCGCGTCGTTCATTCCAGCTCGTTCTCGAGGTACGGCTCGCGCATCTCCGACGACAGGTAGATGTTCGAGAACACGCCGTCGTTGGTGAAGTCCGCGCGCGCCCGGGCGTACCACCAGTCCTGGTTCGGGTTCTTGATGTACTGGATCGGCGGGACGACGGGCGCCGCCGGGTTGCGCGCGATGACCAGGAACGCGAAATTCGCCTGTTCATCCGAGCGGTAGCCGGCGCCCAGCGCGCACCAGC
>CAIXAA010000969.1 GCA_903917305.1 uncultured Myxococcales bacterium
AGATGTACGCCGCGCCGCTGTGTTTCGCGCCGATCGACTCGCCGGGCGCACCGATGACGATGGTGTCGCCGGAAACAGCAACGCTTGCGCCGAATGCGTCGTTCGCGGCGGCGTTGGACGCTTGCAGGGCCGCCTGCTGGGTCCACGTTCCGTTCTGGCGCACGAAGACATACGCCTTGCCACCGAACAAGCTGTCGCCGTAAGCATCTCCCGGCGCGCCGACCACGAGCGTGTCGCCGGAGAGCGCGATGGCATGGCCGAAGCTTGCGTGCGACCCGACCACGGACGGCTTGACGTACGCCTGCTGCACCGCGGAAGTGGCTGCGCACTTGCACGGCCCCGGCGTCCCGCCGCAGACGCCGCCCTGGCAGAGATCGCCGCTGGTGCACGCGTTGCTGTCGTCGCAGGCGAGGCTGTTGTTCGTGTGCAGGCAGGCGCCCGCGAGGCAGGAGTCGGTGGTGCACGGGTTGCCGTCGTCGCAATCCGTCGGCGCGCACGGCAGGTTCACGTCCGAGTCGCCGGCGTCTTCGGGGATGGCAACGTCGGACCCGACGATGTCTTCGCCGCCTGCTTCCTGTCCTGCTGCAACGGAATCTTGCGCAAGCGCATCCGCCGCATCGCCGATGCCGCCTGGAACGTCGACGTTGGCCTTTGCATCCAACGCCGCTGGCGCGCTGGTGCCGCCGTCGCGACTCGAGCACCCGGCGACTGTCGCCAGCACCAACCAAGCCCAGACGAATGCACGTCGCACCATGGTTCCCCCGCCTTGGCCCAAGCGTCACCCGGCAGCCATGCAGTGTCAACGCAAGCACAACTGCGAAAGCGATGTGCGCCGCGCAGCGGTCGCGGCGGCGCAGCCGTCGCGAGTCGCCGCAGGCGACCGCCAGCGCGGTCCCTGGACGCGGGCACGCGGCCGGGGATTCGCCCAGACGCCGCAGCGGCCGAAGCAGGTGGCGATCAGGGTGGTGCATGCGGCGATCGACGCGCTGCAACTGGCGATCGGGCGCGTGCATGCGGCGATCGGCGTGTCGCAACTGCCGATCAGCGCCGTGCATGCAGCGATCCACGTGCTGCAACCGGCGATCGAGCCAGTCCAACTGCCGTTCAGCCCAATTCAAGCGCCGATCGGGCTAATGCAACTGCCGGTCGACGTGGTTCAAGAGACGATCGGGCGAATGCAACTGCCGATCGGCGTGGTTCAAGAGACGATCTGGCCAATGCAACTGCCGATCGACGTGACGCAAGAGACGATCGGGCTCATGCAACTGCCGATCGGGGTCATTCAAGGACCGATCGAGGTCATTCCACTGCCATGCGTGCTCTTTCCAAAGCCTCGCGAGCTCTTTCCAAAGCCTCGCGGACTCTTTTCCGAGCCTCCCGTCCTGTTTCCAGAGCCTCAAGCCCTCTTTCCAAAGCCTCCACCCGCCCAACTTGACGCCGCCGCCGCCTCTGCGATACCGCCACCAGCCAGAGTCCCGCCGTCCCCGGAGTCTCCACGCCATGCCCACCGCCAAAAAGCCCAAGCTAGCCTGGCACGACAAGGACCAGCGCCAGCCCATCACCCCGGCGACGCTGCGCGAGGACCCGGCGCTCTCGCGCACGACCGCGCACGGGCTTTGCGACAACCGCCTCATCCACGGCGACAACCTGCCGGTGCTGCACGCACTCGCCGCCGAGTTCGCCGGCCAGATCCAGTGCATCTACCTCGACCCGCCCTACAACACCCGCAGTGATCCCGCGCACTATGACGACGGCGCCCTGCACCGCCGCTGGCTCTCGGCGCTGCGCGACCGGCTGGAGGTGCTGCGGCCGCTGCTGAGCGAAACCGGCGCGCTGTGGCTGCAGCTCGACGACCACGAGGCGCATTACGCCAAGGTGCTGCTCGACGAGGTGTTCGGGCGCGCGAATTTCGTGACGTCGATTGTGTGGAAGCGCCGCCAATCGCGGGCGAATTCGGCGCGGCACTTTGCAGTGGAGCATGACCACATCTTCGTCTACGCCAAGAACCTGGCCCAGGTGCAAATCGGGAGAGTGCCGCTGAAAGAGGCCTACGTGAAGGAGGCGTACCGCAATCCGGACGGCGATCCACGCGGGCCGTGGCGGCTCAAGCCGCTGCTGCAAAGCCAGAAGTCCACGAACGCGGCGTGGACGCTGACGACGCCCGATGGGCGCGACCTGACGGAGCGCTGGCGCTGTTCGCCGGTCACATTTGCGGCGCATCTGGCGGACAAGCGCATCCACTTCGCGCCCGGCGGGCTGCCGAACATCAAGCTGTTCCTGCGCGAGAGCCAGGGCATGGTCCCGGGCACGTTCTGGGACGGTCCGGGCAGCAACGAGGCGGCATCGCTGGAAATCGAAGCGCTTTTCGGCACCAAGACGGCGTTCGACACGCCCAAGCCGGAGGCGTTGCTGGCGCACATCCTGACCCTGGCGACGCGGCCGGGCGATTGGGTGCTGGACGCCTATGCCGGTTCGGGGACGACGGGTGCGGTGGCGCACAAGCTCGGGCGGCGCTGGGTGCTGATCGAGCAAGGTGAGCACTGCGAGCGCGTGATCCTGCCGCGGCTGCGCAAGGTTGTGGACGGCGCGGACGGCGGTGGGGTGACACAGGCGGCTGGATGGCTCGGCGGCGGCGGCTTTGGGTATTTCGCGCCTGTCGAATGACCCGCGGCCAGGACCGCCGCGTCGACGCGCGCGGCGCCACAGGGCCGCCTGCATGGAGCCTCTGGCAGGTCCAGGGCAGCGCGCCGTCCGACAGTTTGGAGCATGAGATCATTGTGCAATCGTTCCAATTCTCACCGTAGCCGCGGAGCCGGGCCTGGGCGCGGCTCCGAGGTTGTGCGATCGTCGACGGTCGACGGGTTGAACGCCGCCCCGGCATTCGGCACCCTTGACAGCGGCGACCGCGTCTGAAAAACGGTCCGCGACCCCCGCGAGGACGGCCCCGGCGGCCGCTCAGGCAACAGGCACGCGAAAGACTCGCGCGTGCAAGGAGATGCATGGCTCCCCCCATCCAATGGTCCGAACTCGACCGGCGCGACGCGTTGGATCTCGCGATCCTCATGGAAGCCGACGCCACGGAACGCTACCTGGACTTCGTGAACCTCTTCGAGGAAGACGCGAACCGGGAGGAGTGCGCGGGCGCCTTGGAATTCTTCAAGAAGATGGCCGCCAGCGAGGCCCGGCACCACGACCAGCTGGCCGCCTTGCGCTACAGCCTCGTGCAGAACGCGCCGCGCCGGGTGAGCCCGTCCCTGGTGTTCGGCCTCGAAGCGCCGCAGCGGGTTCGCGCCATGCTCGCCTTCGGTGCCGAAGCGGGCGATGACGCGGAGCCGCGGGTGCTGGTGTCGACGCGACAGGCGCTCAAGGTCGCGCTGGCAGCCGAGCGACGCGCCTTGGACTTCTTCAGCACCGCGGTGCGCGAGACCACGGACCCGCAGGTCCGAACGATCTTCGAGGGATTGCGCACCGAGGAGGCGGAGCACTGTGCCGACGTCGCCCGGTTGCTCAGCGAGCTGCCGCCGTCCGCGACCGGCGATGACCCGCTCCCGCCGCTGCCACCGCCGTGGTCGGACGTGCCGTGATCACGCCTTCGCCTGCCCCTGGCGCAGCTTGTCCTTCTTGCTCATGCGCTTGCCCTTGACGCCACCGTGCGGATCTCCAGCTGGCACTGTCAGTTCGGTGGGCTCGAAGCCCTCGATCCGCTCGCGTTCCAGGCTGAGGTGGTGCCTCTTCTCGATCAGGCGGAAATGCGCGTCGGTGTCGGCGCTGACGAAGCTGACCGCCACGCCTGTCTCGCCGGCGCGCCCGGTGCGACCGACGCGGTGCAGGTAGTCGACCGCCGAGCGCGGCAGGTCGTAGTTGACCACCACCGGCAGCTGCGCGATGTCCAGGCCGCGGGCAGCGACATCCGTGGCCACCAGCACCCGCACCCGACTTGCCGCGAAGTCCGCCAAGGCGTTCATCCGCGCACCGTGGCTGAGGTCGCCATGCAGCCGGGCCACCGCGATGCCCGTCCGCTCGAGCTTGGACGCCACATGGTCGGCGCCATAGCGGCTCGCCACGAACACCAGGACCCGCGTCCAACCATGCACTTGCAGCAGGTGGCGCAGCAGCGGCGTGCGCTGGCCAACGTCGACCTCGATGACCCGCTGCTCGATGACCGTCTCGGCCAGCAGCGTGCTGGGCGCGATCTCGATCCGCGTGGGGTCGCGCAGCAGGTCCTGCGCCAGCGTCCGCACCGCCGGCGGAAACGTGGCCGAGAACAGCAGGTTCTGGCGGCGGCCGGGCAACAGCGCCAGGATGCGCGCCAGCTCGTCGCTGAACCCGAGGGACAGCATGCGATCCGCTTCATCGAGCACGAGGTGCTCAACCGCGGAAAGGTGCAGCGCATTGTGGTCGACGAGATCCAGCAACCGACCCGGCGTGGCCACGACCAGATCCGCGCCGCCGCGCAGCGCCAACATCTGCACGTTGATCGAGACGCCGCCGACCGCCACCACGGTCTTGAGCCGCACCGGCAGGAGACGGCCGAGCAGGTCGATCGTCCGACCGATCTGCAGCGCCAATTCGTGGGTGGGCACCAGGATCAGCGCTCGCAACGGGCGGGGCGATTCGGGCGCCTGCGCAGCCAGCAACTGCAGCAAAGGCAGCACGAAAGCCGCGGTCTTGCCCGAGCCGGTCTGCGCACAGGCCCAGACGTCCTCCCCGCGCAGGATGGAGGAGATGGCAGCGGCCTGCACGGGGGTCGGCTCGGTGTAACCCTGTTCAGCGACTGCGGCTTGCAGCGGTTGGCAAAGGCCGAGGGAAGCAAATGGCATCGGGACAGCTCCAGTGCGCGCCCGAGCGGCGCTGCCTGACGGGCGCGTCAAGCCACCATCGGGCACGCGCATGCTAGCTGGCCCGCAGCCGCATGGCCACCCGCACGGACGGCCAGCCGTCCTGCACCTCGCCGCGATCGCCCATCACTGGTAGCGCCGCAAGCTCTCGGCAAGGCGGGGCGCAAGCACGGAGGCATCGGTCACCGTGACGCCCAGATCCCGCAGTTGACCGTCTTCGAGGCCGTAGATCCAGCCGTGGACCGTCAGCGCCTGGCCGCGCTCCCAAGCGTCCTGCACCATCGTGGTCTGGCAGACGTTGCTCACCTGTTCCAGCACGTTGAGTTCGCAGAGCCGTCTGTGCAAGTCGCGTTCGCCCAGCGCGGCATCCAGCAATGGCCGGTGTTTGGTCGCCACGTCCTGCACGTGCCGCAGCCAGTTGTCCGCGAGGCCCACGCGCCGCCGCTGCAGCGCCGCCAGCACGCCCGA
>CAIXAA010000970.1 GCA_903917305.1 uncultured Myxococcales bacterium
CTTTGTCCTGCAAAACGGAACGTGGGTGCAGCAGGCCTACCTCAAGGCGTCGAACACCGAAGCGGGCGACGCGTTCGGCAGCGCGGTGGCCATCTCGGGCGACACGATCGTCATCGGCGCACCCGGCGAAGACAACAAGGCGGGCGGCATCGGCGGCAACCAGACCAACAACTCCGCGACGGACAGCGGCGCCGCCTACGTGTTCGTCCGCTCGGGCGGCGTGTGGACCCAGCAGGCGTACGTCAAGGCCAGCAATCCGGACGCGGCCGACCACTTCGGCACCGCGCTGTCGATGGCCAGCGACAGCATCGTCGTGGGCGCACCCGGCGAGGACGGCAACGGCACGAGCGCGCAGGACAACTCCAAGATCGATGCAGGCGCTGCGTACGTCTTTGCGCGCAGCGGCGGCGTCTGGAGTCAGCAGGCGTACTTGAAGGCCGCGTCGCCCGATGCGGCGGACCTCTACGGCCAATCCGTCGACATCGCAGGCGACGCGTTGGTGGTGGGAGCACCGGGCGAGTCCAGCGGCGCAGCGGGCGTCGGCGGCGATCAGACCGACAACTCGCAACCGAATGCCGGCGCGGCGTATCAGTACGTGCGGCAATCCGGAAACTGGACGCTCAGTGCCTACTTGAAGGCGTCCAACCCCGACGCCGACGACGCGTTCGGCTCGGCCGTGGCCATCGACGGCAGCACGGTCGCGAGCGGCGCACCGACCGAGCGCAGCAATGCCGTCGGCATCAATGGCAACCAGCTCGACAACAGCCTGCCTGGCACTGGCGCCACCTACGTGTTCAGCGGCGACACGTGCTTCTTCGGCCAGGCCAGCGAGTGCGACGACGCCAACCCTTGCACGACGGACAGTTGCCTGACGAGCCAGTTCTGCTCGCACACCGCGCTGGCCACGGGCACGACGTGCGGCGTGGTCGGCACCTGCCAGTCGCAAGCCTGCAACTGCCCGACGGGTTGGGTGCTGATCGACAACGTCTGCCGGCCGGAGCTCACGGGCCTGACGACCAGCGTGGGAACCCCCTCGCCGGCCTTCGTCAGCGGCCACCATGCCTACAGCTTGACCACGGTGTTCAATCCGTCGCCGACATCCACCACGATCACCGCCACCACGGCAGCCGTCGGCGTCAGCCTCTCCGTCTCGGTCGGCGGCGGCGCCAGCGTGGCCTTGCAGAACGGCGTGGCCTCGCCGGCCCTGCCCCTCAGCTATGGCTCGAACATGGTGACGGTCACCGCGTCCGCTTCGGGTGTGAGCTCCAGCTACGATGTTCGCATCGACCGTTCGATTGCCGCGCAGGACGCCTACATCAAGACCTACTATCCAGCCGCGAACGACTTCTTCGGCCTGGCGGTGGCACTCGACAACGACACGCTCGCCGTCGGCCTGCCGCAGCTCTACGGCGGGAACGGCGCGGTCTGGGTCTACCTGCGCCAGCCGGCCGGCGGCTGGCAATTGCAGGCCACGCTGAGCGCGCCGAGCGGCGATTCCGGCGACTACTTCGGTTACGCGGTCGCGGTCTCGGGAGACACGGTCGTGGTCGGCGCGCAAAACGAGGACAGTTGCGCCACCGGCATCGGCGGCAACGCGGCCGACAACTCCTGCGCGAACGCCGGCGCGGCCTACGTGTTCGTGCGCAGCGGCACGAGCTGGAGCTTCCAGGCGTACCTCAAGGCGTCCAACACGGCGGCCAGCCAGTTGTTCGGCAGCGCGGTCACCGTTTCCGGCGACACGGCCGTCATCGCCGCATCGGACGAGAGCGGGGTCGCGAGCTACTCCGGCTCCGCCTACGTCTTCACACGCAGCGGCACGACGTGGACGCAGCAGGCCTACCTCAAGGCGTCCAACGCCGGCCAATACGACCGCTTCGGCAAGTCCATCGCCATCTCCGGCAACACGATCGTCGTTGGCGCCTACGGCGAAGGCAGCGCCGCCACCGGCGTGAACGGCGACCAGACCGACAACAGCAAGAACCAGTCGGGCGCGGCCTACGTCTTCTTGCGCAGCGGCACGGCGTGGAGTCAGCAGGCGTACTTGAAGGCCTCCAACACGGATACCAGCGACAGTTTCGGCTGGTCCGTCGCCATCTCGGCCGACACGGTGGTCGTCGGTGCGCTCGGCGAAGCCAGCAACGCCACCGGCGTGAACGGCAACCAGGCCGACAACAGCAAGTACTCGGCCGGCGCCGCCTACGTGTTTACCCGCAGCGGCACGACGTGGAGCCAGCAGGCGTACTTGAAGGCCTCCAACACCGACAGCAACGACGGTTTCGCGCGCGTGGCCATCTCCGGCGACCGCATCATCGTCGGCGCAGCCGGCGAGGGCAGCCGCGCCACCGGCGTCAACGGCGACCAGACCGACAACAAGGCCTACAGCGCCGGCGCCGCCTATGTGTTTGCGCGCAGCGGCACGACTTGGACGCAGACGGCGTACCTCAAGGCATCGAACGCCGAGATCCAGGACAACTTCGGGATCGCGTGCACGATTTCGGGCTACCGCGCGGTGTGCGGCGCCTACGAGGAGTCGAGCGCCACGGGCGGCGATCCGACCGACAACTCCGCGAGCGGCGCCGGCGCCGCCTACGCGTTCAGCCTCGCCGGACCGTGAAAGTGTGTCTGCCGCCTATGGATTTGGCGTTCCGGCAGCCCGCGTGCTGACGCCTGCGCCCCACCACGCTACGCCGGACGGCACCTGGATGCCAGCGACGACCTTGGCCTTTCCCGTCGTGACGTCGAGCGTGTAGACGTTGCCGTCGGCGGAGAAGCCGTAGAACACGCCACTCCACCAGGCGAGGCCGTACAGCTCGTAGACGCCAGTTTCGCCAATGACTTTGAGGACTTTGCCCGTCTTGGGATCGACCTGCACCAAAGAGTCGGAGTTGCCGTTGCCGGTCACGGTCGCGTACGTGCCGATGCCTTCGACGGAAAACGCGTCGCCGCTCGACGCCCAGCCGCCGCCGTACTCGCCGAGGTAGACGATCTTGGCGGTCTTGCCGGTGACGATGATCTGGTTCCAGCCGCCGCCGGTGGAGATGCCGATCAAGCTCTCCGCATTGAGGTCGACAACACCCTTGGCGACAAACGTCAGACCGTTGAAGGAGTTGGGCAGCGAGGACAGCCACACGCAGCTCGCCTTGTTCACGCTGCACTCGAAGACGTCGTCGAACGTGACGGCGAACAGCTTGCCGGTGGAGTCCAGCGCGATGTCCGTGACCGAACCGGGATTCTGGTCGAAGGTGAAGTAGCCGACCTTCACGAAGGCTTTGGCTGTCAAATCAAGGCGATAGAGCGTGTCGCTGGTGTGCGCGTAGAGGTTGCCAACCGGACCTGTCGGCACGGCGACGACATCGGGCGCGGCGACATCGGCCACATCCTGAATCGGGTCCAGGAGTTCACCCCAGTCGGCATCGGAACTTCCGGAGGCAACGTCCGGCGTTGCCGGCGTGTCGCTCACCGCCGTGTCCGCGACCACCGCATCCGTCGCCGCCGCGTCGGCGGGCGCGATGTCCGCGGCGGCTGCGTCCGCGCTATCGGGCGCCTTGGCGTCATAGTTGAGGCTCGGCACATCGCTGGTCGCATCTGCCGGCGCCGCGCCGATGCCGCTCACGGGCGTGGAGCAAGCGGCCAACATGCCGAAGAGGACGAGAACACCTGCAAACCGCACCGTCATGACACACCCCTGGATTCCGGCACCTCGTGCCGCCGCGTAGCATGACCTTGCGACGCCAACGCTTCAAGCGCATTAGGGGATCAGCAAGAACATGTTCTTGCGGATCCGTTTCCCCGTTCGCTGGGTCGCGAAGCGCGCCGATGCGTACGCGCCGGCTCCACTCAAGGTCGTTTCTGCTATTCTTGCGCGCCCGCCCGCCCCCCCGGCGCGCGGTGTTCGAGGATGACGCCTCCCAGGACAGGCGCGAGCGGATCGGAGGAGCAACGTGACAGGCAAAGACAGTGAAGGCCCCGTCTTCTTCGATCCGCGCGGCCAACGGCAACGACACGTCCGCGGAACAACGTGGTTCTTCGCAGGGCTGACGACGGTGCTCGCGGTGGTCGGCGTGGCGAGCGTGCTGATCCACCCGCTGCTGCCGGATCTCGGGCTGCGCCACCTGCCGGGCATGCCGCACGCCGCGGACGTGCACCCGCTGCCCGCCCCGCCTGCGCCGCCGACCGCCGCCGCCCAGCGCGCGCGCCGCGCCCAGCTGGAGCTGGCCAAGGTTCGCAAGAAGATCCAAGCGCCTGCCGCCCGTGCGCAGCCGGCGCAGCCGACCACGCCGCCGACACCGCACCCGCTCGCGATCGGTTTCTACGTCAATTGGGACGATTCGAGCTACGAGTCGCTGCACCGCCACCTCGCGAGCCTGGACGAAGTCGTGCCGGAGTGGCTGCGCCTGCAGGACGGTCCGCAGCCGCTGGTGCCGGAGATCGAGCCGCGCGCGCTGACGCTGATTCGGCGCGACAAGCCACAAGTCCCGATTCTGCCGATGCTTCACAACTCCAAGCAGGGCAAGTGGGATCCGATGGCGCTGGTGCACGCGGTCAAGGACGCCAGCCACCGCGCCGCCCTCGTCGAGGCGCTGGTGGCGTTCACGCGGCAGAACGGCTTCGCGGGCGTGGTGCTCGACTTCGAGGAGGTGCCGGAGGCGAGCCAGGCGAATTTGCTGGCGTTCGTCAATGAACTGCACGCGGCCTTCGCGGCGCACGGCTGGCTGGTCGAGCAGGCGTTGCCCTTTGACGACGAGGAGTACGACTACGCGGCGTATGGCGCGGCGCTGGATCGCGTGCTGCTCATGGCTTACGACGAGCATTGGTCGGCGAGCGAGGCGGGCAGCGTCGCCGGACAGCCATGGTTCGAGCGCATCCTGACGCAGCGCCTGCGGCAGATCCCGCCGCAGAAAACCATCGTGTGCATCGGCGGTTATGGCTACGACTGGGAGCAGGACGAGGAAGCGGTCGACGTCACCTTCCAGGAAGCCATCCTCACGGCGCGCGACTCCCAGGCGCCCGTGATCTTCGATCCGGCGTCGCGCAATCCGCACTTCGACTATGCCGATGACGCGGGAAACCCGCATTCCGTCTGGTTTCTGGACGCTGTGACGGCGCAGAACGAGATGCGCGCCGCGGCCAGCCAGGGCGTGCTGGGCTTTGCCCTCTGGCGCCTGGGCTCCGAGGATCCATCGCTGTGGACCTTCTTCGGCGCGCCGCTGGCCAGTTGGAACGCGCAGGCCCTCAAGGCGATCACGTTCGGCTACGGCGTCGACTTCGAGGGCACGGGCGAGATCCTGGAAGTCGTGGCGCAACCGCAGGAGGGCGCGCGTGAATTGTCCCAGGACGCGACGAGCATCACCGACGAGCGCTTTGCCGCCATGCCCTCGTCCTATGTCATCCGCCGCACCGGCGACGATCCCGGCAAGGTCGCGCTGACGTTCGATGACGGACCGGACAAGCAGTGGACGCCGCAAATCCTCGATGTGCTCAAACGCGAAGGCGTTCCGGCCACGTTCTTCGTCATCGGCGAGAACGCGCTGGCGGAGCCCGATCTGGTGCGGCGCATCGTGGCGGAGGGGCACGACATCGGCAACCACACGTTCACGCACCCGAATCTCGCGGAGGTGCCAGGGCTGCTGGCCGATGTGGAGCTCAACGCCGCCCAGCGCCTGATCGAGTCGCTGACCGGCCGTTCGATGCGCCTGTTCCGCGCACCGTATTTCGGCGACGCGGAGCCGACCATCCCCGCGGAAGTCGAGCCGATTGTCCGTGCCCGCAAGCTGGGTTACCTGGCAGTCGGCCTGCGCGTCGATGGCCAGGACTGGGCGCGGCCGGGCGTGGACGCCATCGTGCGCAACGTCGTCGAGGGCATCGAGGACGACGATCCGGAGACGCGCGGCCAGGTGGTGCTGCTGCACGACAGCGGCGGCGATCGCGCGCAGACCGTCGCCGCCCTGCCGCAGATCATCCACCAGCTCAAGGCCAAGCATTTCCAGTTCGTGACCGTCGCGCAGCTTGGCCACATGACCCACGACGAGGCGATGCCGCCCGTGCCGCCGGGCAGCTTCGTGGACAAGGCCGATGCGGTCTCGGTCTATGCCCTGTCGCTGGGATCCTTCGGACTTCACTGGCTGTTTCTCGCCGGCATCGTGCTCGGCGTGCTGCGGCTGGTGTTCGTCGGCACGCTCGCGCTGGTGCAATGGCGGCGCTCGCGGCGGACGGGTGCGGAGCTGGACAAGGAGGAGCCGTTCCTGGTCTCGGTCCTGGTGCCCGCCTTCAACGAGGAAGCGGTGATCGCCAAGACGATCGAGAGCTTGCTGGCCTCCGACTACCAGCGGCTGGAGATCCTCGTCATCGACGACGGCTCCCCCGATCGCACCAGCGAGGTGGTGCGCGAGCGCTTCGCGGACAACCCGCGCGTCCGGCTTTTCCGCAAGGAAAACGGCGGCAAGGCGATGGCGCTCAACTACGGCATGCGCCAGGCGCAAGGCGAGGTGGTGGTGGGGATGGATGCCGACACCGTCTTCGCGCCGAACACCGTCGGCTTGCTGGCGCGCGCGCTGCGCCACCCGAAGATCGGCGCCGTCGCGGGCAATGCGAAGGTGGGAAACCGCATCAATCTCGTCACTTCCTGGCAGGCGCTGGAGTACATCACGGCGCAGAACCTCGACCGGCGCGCCTTTGCGCTGCTGGGCTGCATCACGGTCGTCCCCGGCGCGGTGGGCGCGTGGCGGCGCGACGTGGTCGAGAAGCTCGGCGGGTTCTCGCACGACACGCTGGCGGAAGACCAGGATTTGACGCTGGAAGTGCTGCGCGCCGGCTACAAGGTGGCCTACGAGGAGGACGCCATCGCCCGCACCGAGGCGCCGGACACGCTGGGCGGCCTGGCAAAGCAGCGTTTCCGCTGGTCCTTCGGGACCTTGCAGTGCATGTGGAAGCACAAGGACGCGCTGCTGCGCCCGAAGTACGGCGCCCTGGGCTGGATCGCGATGCCGAACGTCTGGCTTTTCCAGGTGTTCTTTCCGCTGATCTCGCCGGTGATGGACCTGCTGCTGGTGTGGTCGCTGATCACCGCGGCGCTCGAGCGCTATGAGCACCCCGGCGAGCAGGGCTTCGCCAACCTGGGGCAGGTGCTGTTCTTCTACGCGCTCTTTCTCGCGCTGGACTGGCTGGCGGCGGCGTTTGCCTTCGCATTGGAGCGGCGCGAGCAATGGAGCCTGCTCATCTGGCTGTTTCTGCAGCGCTTCTGCTACCGCCAGGTGATGTACTGGGTCATGGTGAAGTCGGTGTCGGCGGCGCTGCACGGCAAGCTGCATGGCTGGGGCAAGCTGGAGCGCAAAGGCACCGTCGGCGCCCAGCCCTAGGCAGGTCCGCTAGAACCTTCGCTTTTCCAGCTGTCGCAAGATCGACGCCGGGTCGTCGTCGTCCGCCGAAATCTCGAGCACGCCGCCCGCCGGCTGCGACACCACGGGCGCCGCGCGCTGCGCCACCGGCTGCGTGCGCGTCATGGTCGACGGCGGCGGTGGCGGCGGCGCACCGACCGCGACGGCGTCCACCGCCAGATCGGCGTCGCGCTCGGTCGGAATGTAGAAGTCGTGCCGCTGCGCCAGCCAGTCGCGGTAGCGGGCAAATGTCCATTGTCCTTCAAAGCCGCCGCTTTCCAGCACGGTCTGCAGCTTGCTGAACTGCCCTTGCCGGATGGTCGCGCGCGCCGCCGTGGTCGCCAGCAGCAGCTCCACCTCCGGCACCAGCCGCTCGTTCGGCGTGCGGAAGGACAGGCGCTGGCACACGACCGCCACCAGCGCATCCGCCAACTGCGCTTGAACGCTGGCCTGTGCTTCGGGCGCAAAGGCCGAGACGATGCGGGACAGCGCCTCGGCCGCCGTGGAGGAATGCACCGTCGCCAGCACGAGATGCCCTGTTTCCGCGGCATTGAGCGTCAGGCGCATGGTCTCCGGGTCGCGCAGCTCCCCCACCATCAGCACGTCCGGGTCCTCGCGCATCGCGTCGAGCAGCGCCTGCTCGAACGACGGCGTGTCGCGCCCGACCTCCCGCTGCCGCACCAAGGACTTGCGCGGCGCGATCGTGTACTCGATCGGACTCTCCAGCGTCACGATGTGCTTGGTTTCGTGGAGGTTGATCTCCTGGATCAGCGCCGCCAGCGTCGAGGACTTGCCCGAGCCCGTCGCGCCGCTCACCAGGATGAGGCCATGCGTGTGGTGCACCAGCCGCCCGAGATCCGGGTGCAGGTTCAAGCGCTTGAGCGTCGCCTGGAAGCTCGTCAGCAGCCGCACGGCCATGCCGACGCCGCGCGACGTGCGCAAGACGTTGATGCGGCAGCGCACGCCGTGGATGGTCCGCGACAGGTCGAAGGATTGGCGCTGACGGAAGATCGCCCACTGCTCTTCGCTCAGCAGGCTGCGCCCGGCCTGGCTCAGCGTCGCGGCTGGGATCGGGTCGCCCACCATGCGCAGCTGACCGCGCACGCGCAGGCCCATGGGAAGGCCGGGTTCCAGATGCAAGTCGCTGGCTTGCTGTTCAACTGCGCGCTGGACCCAGACTTCGAGTGACATCCTGCCTCATCGCGGCCGACCCTGTTGCCGCAAATTCGCTTCAAAGGCGCCGACATCCTGCACGTACTTCGCAGCCATCGCCGCCTGGCCTTCGTTCGTGTAGAGCTCCGCCGTCGGCGCGGCGATCAAGCCGACGATGCGCTCCGCCACTTCCGTGGCGGTCTGGCTGAACGTCGCAGCCGGCGCAGCGCCGCCACCCGGCGCGCTGCCGAGCGCGTTGCGCGCAAACTCCGTCGTCACCACGCCGGGCAGCACGACCGAGACCGCCACGCCCGGGTGGCTCACGGCCAGCTCCATGCGCAGGTTGGCCGTCAGCGCATTCAACGCGGCCTTGGCGGCATTGTACGCGGAGCGGTACGGCACGAGCGGCACCTTGCCAAGGAAACTCGAGATGTTGATGATGTGCCCGGTGCCGCGGGCTTGGAAGTGCGGCGTGATGGCCTGCATGCCGTAGAGCGCCGATTTCACGTTGATCGCCATGACCGTGTCGAAGTCCTCGTCGGTCAACACTTGGACGCTCTTGGCGATTCCCTGGCCGGCGTTGTTGATCCACACGTCGATATGGCCGAACGCGGCCAAGGCGGCGTCGCGCAAGGCTTCGACCTGCTCGCGCTGGCAGACGTCGGTCGGCACGGCGATGGCGCTGCGGCAGCGCGCGGCGACGGCGCGCAGCTCGGTGGCGCGGCGTGCGGCGAGGACGAGGTGGTGGCCGCCCTCCGACAGGCGCTCGGCCAAGGCAGCGCCGATGCCGGCACTCGCGCCCGTGATGACAATGACTTTGGGTTCCATGCGGTTCCTTGCAAGCGCTCGGCGCGTCAAGGTGCATGGTAGCCGGTTTGCGGCGGGGTGGCATCTGCCACGCTGCGCCTACTTCGCGGGCGGGTTGAACACCGGCTTGAACGGCAGATCGCCGTCGTACGCCTCCGAGCTGATCGACCCGTCGCGCAGCAGCTTGTCCATGTATTTCGTGGTCTTTTCCTCGTACCAGTCGCCCCAGCCGTTGGCGCGCATCGTGCCGTAGCCGGAGCGCGGGCTTGGCTTGATGATGGCGAGGTACACGCCCTCTTTCGGCAGCAACTGCGCGGGCGTCTTTGAGTAGAACGCCCAGGCCGCCCGCGTGATGCCATAGATCTTCGGGCCGAACTCCACGCCGTTGACGTAGATTTCGAGGATGCGCTGCTTGCCCAGCACCTTCTCCATCTGCCAGACAATCAGCATCTCCTCGAACTTGCGCGACAACGCCTTGGTGCGCTTCAGGAACAGGTTCTTGACCAGCTGCTGCGTGATCGTCGAGCCACCGTAGGTGAAGTGCCCGGTGGTCAGGTCGATGGCCAGCGCCTTCTCGATGAGGCTCTCCGACAACCCGCGATGCCGCATGAAGGAATCCTCGGTGGCCCACATCGCGTAGTAGACGTACTCCGGCATCTGCGTCAACGGCGTCCAGGATCCGCTGCCCGGACCGATGTGCACGTCGTCCAGCAGCACGCCGTTCTCGTTCACCGGGCGATCCCAGTCGTCGCGCAGGAACTCGGAAAGGTCAATGTTCCCGAGCTTGTCCACGGTGCACGGCGTGTCCGCCAGCGCCAGATCGACGTCCAGCGCGCCCACCATCGGCAGCGTCAGGGTCACACCCGCGTGCCAGCCCATGGACCCGTGCGCGTCGATGCGCCCCACGGTCGGCAGCAGGCTCGGCGGCACGGCGTGCAGCATCGCGCCGCAGTCCTGCATCGGCGCCTCCAACCAGGCCCGCACGCGCGGATTTGCGTCGATGTGCACGACGTCGAGCTCCAGGTCCATGCGCGCCCCGGACAGGTCGATGTCCGGCGCGCGCAGGCTGATGCTGTCCGGATGGCTGCGCACGCTCAGGGAAAACGGCAGCAGGACGCGGAAATCCGCAATCGCCCGATCCGCCAGACGCCACCAGTCGATGCCCATGTGGTCGATGTCGACGCGCCCTTCGATGTCCAGCCGCTTCGCGTCGGGCAGCCGCGCGGTGGCGTACACGTCCAGATCCGCGTTCGCGCCGATGCCCATGCCGTGCACGCGCGACGCCAGCAACTGCGCGATGCCCGCGCCGGAGAAGTGCAAATCCAGCGTATGTGCGCGGGTTTGCGGATCGCGCCGCCAGGTCGCGCCGATGCTGCCCCAGGCACCCACGGTGTCGAACACGCTCGCACCCGCCTGCAGCGGACGCCCTTCCTTCGTCGTCTTGCCCAGTTCCAGGCGACCGTCGC
>CAIXAA010000971.1 GCA_903917305.1 uncultured Myxococcales bacterium
TCGATTCCGAATGCCGACTTGAGTTGCTCGATGTGGGTCACCAGCACCAGGAGCGCCGCAAGGAATCGAAGCGCATTGAGATTCGGGAAGTAGATCTTCGCATCTGGCGCAGGCGCCGCTGCCGGACGGCGCGGCGCCGGCAGCGGCAAGGCGGGGTGGATGGCAGGGGCGACGAAGGACCGGCTTGCGCCACTCGCCGGAACAACGCGAAACCACGACAAAGTATCAAGCTGATTTGGCATTGTCGTGCGCCCCCACGCTGTGATTGCCTCAAGCTGGCCGCGAGACCTCGCCAAGCCGCTCAGCTTGGTTGCCGCGATGGGGATGTGGGGTCATCCAGGACTGGCGCGCTTCGTCTGCAGGTTGCGCGCTTCCCGCGGTGATTGAATCCACGGCATTCGCGCCGGTTGCGCGCCCGGCCGCGCTCGAATCCGCCGGGCCGCGGCGATAGCCTGAATGCAAGCGGTCCTCCATCCGCAGCGTGCCGATGGAAGGAAGGAGGCGTCATGAATGCATTTGCATGGTTGGTGGCGGCTTGCCTGCTCGGCGTGGGCTGCGACCGCTACAGTGGACCTGTCGGCCCGAGTCCGTCTGGCGGCGCGCCGGTGGGCCAGTCAGCGCCTGCGCTGGCGCCGATCGACTACACGTTGGTCTACGCGCGCGGGCTCGCTGCCGCGCTCGATCAGGTAGACGCGCTCGTGGCCCAGGTGGCGAATCAGGCCGATGCCCTGGCGCGGGAGTCGCGCGAGGGGCTGGCTTGGGCCAGGTACGCGGCGCACGCGGAGCGGAGCAAGATGGCGAAGGCCAAGGGAAGGCACGTCGTCATGCGGCCGGCGGGCCCGGCACAGGCGCGCTTGCCAGGCGGGCCGCAACTGCAGCCGCCCCCGCAGCCGGCCCTGATCGGTCATGCGGACTGGCACCGCACGGATGCGGACGACCGGCTCAACCAGGCGCTGCGCAAGTCTTTTGCCCGGGACGAGAGCCTCGTTGCTGCGGCGGAGGACATCCAGTTGCGTACGTCGCATGGTCGGGTCGTCATGAGCGGCGTCGTCAGGTCGGAGGTGATCAAGGCGGAGCTGCTGGCGCGAGCAAGGGCGACCGCCGGCGAGGATCAGGTCGTGGACCGGTTGGAAGTTCAGTAGAACATCGATGCGCGCGCCAGCAGACCGAGTTCAGCGCTGCGGCCGCACCCAAACCAGCAGGCACAGCACGCCTGCCAGCGCTGCCCCGACGACGATGAGCCAGGCGACCACGTAGCCGCGCGCGGCGGTCCCCTCGAAACGCGGCACGCGGCCCATTGCGCGATCATCCTGGAAGTTCTCGACAAAACTGCGGTAGCGCGGCGCCTTCGCCGCCGTACGGGGCAGCATCCACGGGCTCTCCGGGAACGCCTCGTCCAGCAGCCTGCCCAGCGCGGCGCGGTCGACCGGTGCGGCACTGGGCTGGATCTCGACCGCGAACCAGCGCGGCGCCGTCGTCGCCTTCCCTTGCGCGGGAGTCAGCGTCGCCGTCCACGCACCCGCCGGCGCGTGCGCCTCGATGCGGGCAAAACTCTGCTGAATCACGATGTTGTCCAGCACGACGCCCTTGCCCAGCGCGCCTGCCGCGACGGCGTCGGTCAGGTGCTCGAACGCGCGCTCGCTGCTGCGCGTCAGCTTCGGCTGCTGCGCGAGCACAGGCAGCGGCGCCAGCATCACCAAGAGAATCAGCCGGATCGAAAGCAGGCGCAGCGTCATGGTTCGCCCTCCTCGAGCGCCTTGCGCACGCTGACCTCGTCCGGGTGGCTCTCGAACCAGCACGGCGGGTTGCCGCGGTCGATGGCGGGGGGGCAGCCGGGCTTGCTGCTGTCGGCTTCGAAGCGCAGGACGCCGCGCGTGCCGGGGCTGGCGCGCAGCGTGACGCCGCGGGCGGGCAGGGGGCGGTCGAGGGTCGCGCCGCTGACTTGGGTGATGCGCCAGGCGCAGCCGGGAAACGTCATCGGATCGAGAAGTTGCACGTTGCGCGCGCCATCCGGCCCGGCCTGCCAGGGCACGTCCCACGTGACGTTGTGCGGCGAATCGGTTGTCGGCGCGTGGTCTTGCGCGAACCACATCGGATAGGAGCGCGCGGCCAGCAGCGGCGGCGCGGCATACGGCCCGGCCGCCTGGCAATCGTCCTGGCCGCCGGCTAGCGGCTTGCGGCACACGGTGATGTCGCGGTCCTGCAGCCACGCATCGATTTCGCCCAGTTGCAGTGAACGGCCGCCACCCACCGCCACCCGCGAGAAGCCGGGCAGCACGGTCGTCGCGTCGCGCAGAATGCGCAGCTGCTTGGAAGGATTGCGGGTTGTTGCAACGTCGGGCAGCGAGGCGGACAGGCCGACCAGCAGCCCTTCGCAGCGCATGGCGCCGATGTGGCCCGGCAGGTCCGGCCAGGTCCAGCCAGCCTTGCGCACCGCGGCCGCAAGCTGCTCGGTCTCCGCGAACGTGTCTTTGTGGTGGCGCTCCAGGGGCTGGCCCGCGGCCAGGAACGGCAGGCACGCCAGCGCCACGGCGAGGGTCCGCGGCGCGTGCGGATGGCGCTGCAACCGGCCAAGCTTCGCCAGCCCTTCCAGCACGAAGACGCCCAGCGCCGCCACCCCCACCGCGAGCGGCGCCAGCGCGCTGTTGTCGTACGTGTCGCTGTGCGCGTGGTGCTGCACCAGGACCAGCCACGCGACCCCGAGCGCCCACGGCAGCACGACCAGCCCGCCCAGCACGGCCGTCCGCGCGGGAATCGGCAGGCGTTGGAAAGGGTTGCGCGCGGCGCGCGAAGCGAGGCTCCAGACGGCCAGCCCGAGCAGCGCAGGGAGGAGCCAGCCATGATCGGCCAGCACCCGCAGGTTCATGGCGAATGCGGCGGGCGACAGCGCCAGGTGCGTCACCAGCAGCGCGCCCAGCAGCAGCCCCACGTCGCGCCACGGCCGCTGCCCGGCCAGCAGCGGCAGCGCCACTGCCGCCGGCAGCAGCAGCGTGGCCGCCACGTGGGTGTCGAAGGCCAATGCGAGCGTCAGACCGGCCGCGGGCAGCAGGAGCCGCCGGCCGGTGTGCATGAACAGCAACAGCGCTCCCGTGCAGAGGATTTCCGGCAGCAGCACGGCGCTCGGGTTGATGAGCTGTGGCGTCGCGCTGTTGCGCAGCACGGCCGCCAGCAGGAGCAGCGCGGCGGGCAGCGCGAACGCCGGGCGCAGCCACCGCCAGGTCAGCAAAAACGTAAGCGAAATCGCAAGGGCCAGCGCGCCCAGCACGGCGACCCGCATCTGCGCCGGCCCGCCGCCGAGCAGCCGCACCGCCACCAGCGCGTCAATCCACGCCGCGCCCTGGTGCACACCGCGCAGCGACGTCGTCGCGCCGACGAGGTGGCAGTGCCCCGCCTCCGCGCAATCGCGCGCCATCAGTTGATCGCGCGCCGCGTCGTCCGAGACCGGCACTTCCGGCACCTGCCAGAGCAGCACGGCCAGCGTCGCGGCGAACACCGCCAGCGGCAGCAAACGGCGCAGGGGCGCAGGAATCCGCAGCATCATCAATCGGTCTTGCCCGCGTCCCCGCTGCTCGTGTCCGCGGTGCAAGCCGGCGGGCTGTAGACCTGGCCGCTCGTGGTGAACGCGTACTCCCAGCCGTTGCTGATGCGCTTGAGGGAGATCTTGGTGCCGGTCTGCAGGATGGTCACGCTGCCGGCCGTGGGGTAGCCAGCCATGATCTTGCCATCGCAATCGAAGTCGCCGCCGGTCCAATTGCCTGTGATGACGCTGCCATTGCCTTCCCAGGTGCCCGCGAGCGTGCCGGTGAAGGTGAAGTCGGTGCTGGTCAGGTGGATGCTCGGCTGGCAGACGTTGTTCGCGTGCAGCTTGCCGGAGACCGCCGTGCCCTTGATGGTGAAGTCGAGCGTGGCGCTGCGGCCGTCGGCCGTGGCGGTGCCGGAGTAGCTGAAGTCCTTGGGCGGCGCGCAGCTCAGGTCGCCGGGCGTCACGAACTTGGGCAGGTTGTTGCAGTCCAGCGTCTTGGCCGAGCAGGCGCTCTCCACCCACGGGAAGTACGCGGACGTCGACGCGGCCGTGCATGCCGCGCTGACCTTGGCCATGGCGTTGCCCATCGTCGCCGTGGAGCATCCCTGGCCGCCGATGTTCTCGCACAGGTGTTGTTTGGCGGCAGTGCAGGCGGCGTTGTCGGGCGTGCCGGCCGTGGAGCCGCCGGGCAAGCCGCCGCCGCCGCCCGTGCTGGTGCCGCAGGCGGCGCAGAGGACCGAGAAGAGCAAGATGGTGAGGCGAGATGACATGGGTTTGCTCCTATTTTCCCAGCAGTTGCCGAAGTTCTTGCGGTGTGAGCTGCCGCTGCGCCGGCCGGTTGGCACGGGCAGGATCGCCCAGCGCGGTTGGCGATGCAAGGCGCGGCCGTTGCTAGCTGCCGACCGCTGGCTCGCGCGGAAACTCCACCACTACACGCGCACCACCCAGCACGGACGTCTCGATGCGCGCCCGTCCGCCGTGCCGCCGCGCCACGTCGCGCACGATGGCGAGCCCCAGCCCGGTGCCGCCGCCGCTGCGATCCTTGCGATGGAACGGCTCGAACACGTCTTCGCGATCCTCCGGTGCCACGCCCGGACCCGCGTCATCGACCGCCAGCAGCCAGCCGCCGCTCCATTCCTCCAGCTCGACGCGCACTTCCGTGCCGGCCGGCGCGTAGCGGATCGCGTTGGTCACGAGGTTGTCGACCACCTGCCGCAGCGCCTCGGGCTGGAAGCGAGCCAGCAGCCGCGCCGGACCGCGCTGCACCAGCGTGACCGCGTGCACATCCGCGACGGCCTGGTGCGCATGCAGCGCCTGGGCGACCGTGTCCGCCGCATCGCCCAGCGGGCAGTCCCAATTCGTGTTGCGCGTCGCGGCGCCATCGAGGAGGTCGCGCGCCAGCCGCGTCAGGCGCGCCACCTCCTCGCGCACGCGCACGAGGGTCTCGCGCAGCTCCGCCGGGTCGCGTTCGCGCCGCAGCGTGACGTCGATGTCGGTGTTCATCGCCGCCAGGGGCGTGCGCAGCTCGTGCGCCGCATCCGCCAGGAAGCGCTGGGCGGCATCGCGCGACGCCCGCAGCCGGATCGTGGCATCCGCAATCGACTCGCGCAGTTCGCTGATGACGTCGCCTTGCGTGTCCACCGGTGGCACGGCGTTGAGGTCGCCGCGCCGCATCCGATCCATGTGGTCGGCCAGATCGTGCAAGCGCCCGGCCAGACGGCGGGAATGCCAGATCTGCAGGCCCAGCAGCAGCAGCGTGACCAGGATCGCGGCGACCGCTGCCGTCTGGTAGTACAGCAGCATCGTCTCCGAGACGTGTTCCAGCGAGGCCGCCAGGCGCAGCAGGTGCGACACGCCTTCCGGGGACCGCACCGTCAGCAACAGCTCGCGCTCGCCCGGACCCGACTTGCCCACCAGCGTGCGCAGGCGCGGCGCCATGCCGAGCGCATCGACCGAAATGTGCGCCGGCACCGCGGCGTTGGGCGGGTAGAGCGCAATCAGGTGACCATCGGGACCGTACACCGCCGAAGCCGCCGAGGTGTCCGTGACATCCTCGCCCAGCGGCGTACGCCCGATGTGCAGGTGGGGCCGGCTGGTGCCGGTATCGAACAGGCCCACGGACTCCACCGCCGCCTGCGCCAGCAGGGCGCGGTCGAGCGACTCCATGAGCATCTCGTCGAACAGCAGCCCCGCCGCGCCAAAGCCCCAGAGCAGCAGGCACGACGGCACCGCGGCGCCGAACAGCAACAGACGCGTGGAGAGCTTCACGGAGCCGTCTCCGCAGCGTGCGGGGTGGCCTCGACGCAGAAGCCGTGGCCGCGCACGGTGCGAATGGAGGCGCTGGTTGCCCCTGTTTCCGAGAGCTTGCGGCGCAAGTAGCCGACGTAGACGTCCACCACGTTCGGGTCGCCGTCGAAGTGGTTGCCCCACACGGCCGCGAGCAGCTGGCTGCGCGTGCAGACGTCGCCGGCCCTCTCGAAGAGCGCGAGCGCCAAGGCGTATTCGCGCGCGGTCAAGCCGACTTCGTTGTGGCCGCAGATCAGGGCCCGGCGGCGCGCGTCGAGCTCGACGTCGCCCACCTGCCGCGTCGTGTCGCCGATGGCGCGGCGGCGCAGGGCCTCCAGACGCGCGAGCAACTCATCGAAGTCAAAGGGCTTGACCATGTAGTCGTCCGCGCCGGTGCGCAAGCCCGTGACGCGTTCGGCGATGGCGCCGCGCGCGGTGAGCATGAGCACGGGCATCCGCAAGCCGCGGCTGCGCCAGGTGCGCAGGACGGTCAGGCCGTCGACGTCCGGCAGCATCCAGTCGAGGATCACCGCGTCGTAGTCGATGGCGCCCCCTTGGGTGATGGCGTCGTCGCCGCGCATGCACGTGTCGACTTGATGTCCTTCTTCGCGCAGGCCTTTCGCCAGGACGCGCACCAGGCGCTCTTCGTCTTCCACCAAAAGCAGCTTCATGTCGAACTCCTTCGGGGCGGACTTCCCGCCCATCCATGGCGCGCCAACCAGGCAATCAGCGCTGGCAGCACGATCAGGGTCAGCGCTGTCGAGGTCACCAGACCGCCGACAACCACCGTGGCAAGGGGGCGCTGCACTTCGGCACCGGCACCCGTCGCCAACATCATGGGAACAAAGCCAAGCATCGCGACCAGCGCCGTCATCAGCACCGGCCGCATGCGCGATTTCGCCGCGGACGCCATCGCCGCCGCGGCTTCCATGCCCTCGTGCTGCAGCCGCAGCATCTGCGCCATCAGCACCACGCCGTTCATCACGGCGATGCCGGAAAGTGCAATGAATCCGACGGCTGCCGACATCGACACCGGCATGTCGCGCAGGACCAGCAGCGCCACGCCGCCGACGCAGGCGAAGGGGACGTTGAGCAGAATCAGCATGGCCGGCCGCAACTTGCCAAACGTCCAGATGAGCACGCTGACGATGAGCGCCAGCACGACAGGCAGCACGACGGCCATGCGCTTGCGCGCCTCCGCGAAGGTCTGCCACTGACCGCCCCACTCGACGCGATAGCCTTCCGGCATCTTGACCTGCGAGCGCACCGCATCCTGAGCCGCCACCGCCACTTCGCCCA